>NZ_JAPFCE010000090.1:0-17665 GCF_026240895.1 Pseudomonas sp. DCB_AW | reverse complement strand
AAACCCGCTCCCACAGGGGTGGCACAGATTTCAGGCCTGCAGTGATCCTGTGGGAGCGGGTTTACCCGCGAAGAGGCCGGTACAGACAAAAGAAAAAGCCCCGACATGTGCGGGGCTTTTTCCATTCTAAAGACGATCAGATCGCCTCTTCACTCCACTGCCCATTCACCAGGCGACGCAGCCCCAGCGGGTTGCCATCGCGCAGCGCCTCAGGCAGCAGCGCCTGCGGGTAGTTCTGGTAGCACACCGGGCGCAGGAAACGGTCGATGGCCAAGGTGCCGACCGACGTGCCGCGTGCATCCGAGGTTGCCGGGTATGGCCCGCCATGCACCATGGCGTCGCACACTTCGACACCCGTCGGGTAGCCATTGACCAGAATCCGGCCGACCTTTTCTTCCAGCAGCGGTACCAGCCAGGCGAACGCTTCGAAATCCTCCGGCTCGCCGATCAGGGTCGCGGTCAGTTGGCCGCGCAGGCCGAGCAGTGCGGCGCGCAGTTGTTCGTTGTCCTGGGCTTCGACGGCCACAGTGGTCGGGCCAAACACTTCTTCTTGCAGCAACGGGTCGGCGTCGACCAACAGGCGGGCGTCAGCCTTGAACAGCTGGGCGCGGGCTTGGTTGCCTTCCTGTGCCTGGCCGGCCAGGTGCTCGATGCCAGCGTGGGCGTGCAGGTGCTCCAGGCCGCCAACGTAGCTGCGCAGGCCGCCGGCGTTGAGCAGGGTCTGGCCAGCCTGTTGGTCGAGGTGCTGGCCGAGGTCAGCCAGCAACTGGCTGAATTGCGGCGATTGCAGGCCGATCACCAGGCCAGGGTTGGTGCAGAACTGGCCGGCACCCAGGCACACCGAGCCAGCCAGTTCGCGGGCGATGGCTTCGCCACGTTTGGCCAGGGCACCGGGCAGGATGATCACCGGGTTGATGCTCGACATCTCGGCAAACACCGGGATCGGCTGTGGGCGTTCGGCGGCCATGCGGCACAGTGCATCGCCACCCTTGAGCGAGCCGGTAAAGCCGACGGCCTGGATCGCCGGGTGCTTGACCAGCCATTCGCCGACTCCGCCGCCGAAGACCATGTTGAACACGCCCTTGGGCATGCCGGTGCGCTCAGCGGCGCGCTGGATGGCACAACCGACCAGGTCGGCCGTGGCCATGTGGCCGCTGTGCGCCTTGAACACTACCGGGCAGCCCGCGGCGAGGGCGGCGGCGGTGTCGCCACCGGCAGTCGAGAAGGCCAGCGGGAAGTTGCTGGCACCGAACACGGCAACCGGGCCTACGCCAATGCGCATCTGGCGCAGGTCGACACGAGGCAGCGGTTGGCGATCCGGCAGGGCCAGGTCGATGCGTGCCCCCAGGTAATCACCGCGGCGCAGGACTTGCGCGAACAGGCGCATCTGGCCACTGGTACGCCCGCGCTCGCCCTGGATACGCCCTGCAGGCAGGGCGGTTTCGCGGCAGACGATGGCGACGAAGGCGTCGTCCAGCTCATCCAGTTCGGCGGCGATGGCATCGAGGAATTCGGCGCGGCGCGCCGGGGCCAGTTGGCGGAATTCGGCGAAGGCGGCAGCGGCGGCTTGGGCGGCTTGGTCCACTTCAGCCTCGGTGGCCTGGGCAAAGCTGTAGGGCAGGGCCTCGCCAGTGGTGGCGTCCAGGCTCTGCAGGCGTTGCGCGCCAGCGGCGCTGCGCTGGCCGGCGATGAAGTTGTGGCCGAGGATCTCAGGCATGGGGTGCTCCTTTGATGAAATAAAAGGCTGAAGGACGGCATGGCCCGCTCCCACAGGGGCCATGCCAAACCGCTACATCAGGTAATCGGCGCCGGGTTGAACAGGGTGATGTCGTTGTGCAACCGGTGTTGTTCGGCCCAGGTCTGCTTGCGGCCGCTGGCCACGTCCAGGTAGTAGTGGAACAGCTCCCAACCCAGTTCCTCGATGCTCGAGCGGCCTGTGGCGATGCGCCCGGCGTCGATGTCGATCAGGTCAGGCCAGCGCTCGGCCAGCTCGGTGCGGGTGCACACCTTGACCACGGGTGCCATGGCCAGGCCGTACGGCGTGCCGCGGCCGGTGGTGAAGACATGCAGGTTCATGCCAGCTGCGAGCTGCAAGGTGCCGCAGACAAAGTCGCTGGCCGGGGTCGCGCAGAAGATCAGGCCTTTGCGGGCGACTCGCTCGCCAGGGCCGAGCACGCCCTGAATAGCGCCGCTGCCGGACTTCACGATCGAGCCCAAGGACTTTTCGACGATATTCGACAGGCCGCCTTTCTTGTTGCCCGGCGTGGTGTTGGCGCTGCGGTCGGCCGCACCTTGCTGCAGGTAGCGGTCGTACCAGTCCATCTCGCGCACCAGCGCATCGGCCACGTCCTGGTTCTCGGCGCGGGAGGTCAGCATGTAGATGGCGTCACGCACTTCGGTCACTTCCGAGAACAGCACGGTCGCGCCGGCGCGTACCAGCAGGTCCGAGGCATAACCCAGCGCGGGGTTGGCGGTGATGCCGGAGAAGGCATCGCTGCCGCCGCACTGCATGCCCAGGATCAGCTCGCTGGCGGGCACCGTTTCGCGACGGCGCTGGTCGAGCTTCTTCAGGCGGGTTTCAGCCAGCGCCATGATCTGTTCGATCATTTCGCCGAAGCCCAGGCTGGCGTCCTGCAGGCGATACAGCCACGGGTCGCTGAGGTCTACCGAGGGGTCGTTGTCGTGCATGACCTGGCCGGCCTGCAGCTTTTCACAGCCCAGGCTGATGACCAGCGCTTCGCCGCCAAGGTTAGGGTTACGCGCCAGGTTGCGCACGGTGCGGATCGGGATGTAGGCATCGCGGGCGTTGATCGCCACGCCGCAGCCGTAGCTGTGGGTGATGGCGACCACGTCATCGACGTTGGGGTACAGCGGCAGCAACTCTTGACGAATGCGCTTGACCGCATGCTCCAGCACGCCGGTCACGCATTGCACGGTGGTGGTGATGCCGAGAATGTTGCGGGTGCCGACGGTGCCGTCGGCATTGCGGTAGCCCTCGAAGGTAAACCCCTCGAGCGGCGGCAAGGCGTCGGGGACGGCGTCGCAGCGCGGCAGGCTGTCCAGCGCTGGGGCTTCTGGCATGGCCAGCTGGCTTTCCTGAACCCAGCTGCCTTGGGGCAAGTCTTCAAGGGCGTAACCGATGATCTGCCCATAGCGGCGCACCGGCTCGCCTTTGGCTATCAGTACGGTGGCGACCTTGTGGCTCTGCGGCACGCCTTCGACCAGGGTCAGGCCGTCGGGAAAGCGGGCGCCTTCGCCCAGGCCACCGTCGTTGACCACTACCACGACATTGTCGTCATCGTGCAGGCGGACGTAGCGGGGCGAGTCGGAATGTTCGATCAACTGCATGTTCGGGCCCTTCTTGTGATTGCTCAGGCTTTATACATCCGCCCGCGGCCGGCAGGTGCCGGGCGCGGGCGTGTTCACTCAGTGTCGGGCGCTTGCCAGGTCACCATTGGCGGTGACGTCGGCTTCAGCCTTTGGGGGTTCATGCAGCTCGATGCGCTTGATCGGGCCGACGATCACCAGGTAGCTGAACACCGCGACCAGGGCGTTGGCGCCTACATACACCAGGGCCCACTTGAACGAACCGGTGGCGCTGATGATGTAGCCGATGACGATAGGCGTGGTGATCGAGGCGATGTTGCCGAAGGTGTTGAACAGGCCGCCCGAAAGGCCGGCGATCTGTTTGGGCGAGGTGTCGGCGACCACAGCCCAGCCCAGTGCACCAATGCCTTTGCCGAAGAAGGCCAGGGTCATGAACCCGACCACCATCCATTCAGCGTCGACATAGTTGCAGAAGACCATGGTGGTCGACAGCAACAGGCCGCAGACGATCGGCAGCTTGCGCGAGAAGGTCAGCGAATTGCCGCGGCGCAGCAGCCAGTCCGACAGCACCCCGCCCAGCACGCCACCGATGAAGCCGCAAATGGCCGGCAGCGAGGCAATGATGCCCGCCTTGAGGATGGTCATCCCACGCTCTTGCACCAGGTACACCGGGAACCACGTCAGGAAGAAGTAGGTGATGGCGTTGATGCAATACTGGCCCAGGTACACGCCCAGCAGCATGCGGCTGGTCAGCAACTGCTTGATGTAACCCCATTTTGGGCCGTCGTTGCCGCGTTTCTGGTCCATGTCCACCAGGCCGCCGTTCTGCTCGATGTGCTCGAGCTCGCTTTGGCTGATGCGCGGGTGTTGCTTGGGGTTGTAGATGGTCTTCATCCACACGAACGAGAACAGGATACCGAGGCCGCCCATGACCACGAACACGTGTTCCCAACCGAAGCTGAAGACAATCCAGCCCATGATCGGGGCAAACAGTGCGGTGGCGAAGTACTGGGCCGAGTTGAAGATGGCCGAGGCCGTGCCGCGTTCTGCGGTGGGGAACCAGGCCGCGACGATGCGGGCGTTGCCCGGGAACGACGGGGCTTCGGCAAAACCGACCAGAAAACGCAGGGTGAACAGCGTTACGATTGCCCATGCCACCGGCAGGCCACCGACAAACCCTTGCAACAGGGTGAACAGCGACCAGGTGAAGATGCTGAAGGCGTAGACGTTCTTGGAGCCGAAACGGTCGAGCAGCCAGCCACCAGGGATCTGGCCAGCCACGTAAGCCCATCCAAAGGCAGAGAAGATATAACCGAGGGTGACGGCGTCAATGCCGAGGTCTTTCTGCAGGCTGGAGCCTGCGATTGCAATGGTAGCGCGGTCGGCATAGTTGATCGTGGTCACCAGAAACAGCATGAACAGGATCAGGTAGCGCACATGCGTCTTCTTAGTCGCTTGCATGCTGGTAGTACTCCCACTAGTTATTTTTGTGCGGGCTCACGAGGTGTAACCGGAGTGGGGGCTTCCCACTCCGGGTGCGGCTGAGACAGGCCGCGGGGGTTCGCTTATTGCGGACCCATCTTGTCCATCAGGGCTGCGAGCATTTCGTATTCTTCAGCGGTCAGGTCGGTCAGCGGCGTGCGCACCGGGCCTGCGTCGTAACCGGCGAGCTTGGCGCCCGCCTTGACGATGCTGACTGCGTAGCCGGCCTTGCGGTTACGGATGTCCAGGTACGGCAGGAAGAAGTCGTCGATCAGCTTGCCAACGGTGGCGTGGTCTTCGCGGGCGATGGCGTGGTAGAAGTCCATCGCGGTCTTTGGCACGAAGTTGAACACGGCCGACGAGTAGACCGGCACACCCAAGGCCTTGTAGGCAGCAGCATACACTTCGGCGGTCGGCAGGCCACCCAGGTAGCTGAAACGATCGCCCAGGCGGCGGCGGATCGACACCATCAGCTCGATATCACCCAGGCCATCTTTGTAGCCGATCAGGTTCGGGCAACGCTCGGCGAGTTTTTCCAGCAGGTCGGCGTTCAAGCGGCAGACGTTACGGTTGTAGACCACTACACCGATCTTCACCGATTTGCACACGGCTTCGACGTGGGCGGCGACGCCGTCCTGGCTGGCTTCAGTCAGGTAGTGCGGCAGCAGCAGCAGGCCCTTGGCACCCAGGCGCTCGGCTTCTTGCGCGTATTCGATGGCCTGGCGGGTCGAGCCACCAACGCCGGCGAGGATCGGTACCGAAGTGGCGCAGGTGTCGACGGCAGTCTTGATCACCTGGCTGTATTCGCTGGCCGCCAGGGAGAAGAACTCACCGGTACCGCCGGCTGCGAACAGGGCGCTGGCGCCATAAGGGGCCAGCCATTCCAGGCGTTTGATGTAACCCGCCTGGTTGAAGTCGCCCTGGGCATTGAAGTCGGTGACCGGGAAAGACAGCAGGCCGTGGGAGAGGATGGATTTCAGTTCTTGTGGATTCATTGTTATAGGCATCCTGTGGCGCTTGGGTGAGGGTGTGTAGAAGCGATGGAGGTAAGTTATCGTACAACTTGTACGATGACTAGTCCCTCGATGCATTTTTTTTCCCTGATGGGCTGAGGAAGGCGTGTTTCTGCAGGCGTCCCTTTCGCGGGTAAACCCGCTCCCACAGGGAAGGCGCAAACATTCAGCACCTAGAAAACCCCGTGGGAGCGGGCTTGCCCGCGAATGGGGCGTAGTAGGCGACAACCGATCATGCATGAAGCCTGGCACCCAGGTTCATGGCAAACAGTCATCGTATCTCTTGAGGGGGGAGGAAAAAACGATCGCGGAGACAGGCACAAGCCCGCCGCCCGCATCCACGGGAAGTGTTCTGGGACCAGCAGAGGGTGACCGGGGAAGCGGGGGCGGCCTTGCGCCGCCCCGCGATCAAAGCTAACGAAGCTTTGTGTCAGGCAGCCTGATGGTGCTTGACCTGGGACTTGCGAACCTGGGCGCGGCAAGCGTCGCCGAAGGCCTGGAAGATCTTGATCGAATCAGGGTTTTTCGCGGCTTGCCACTCGGGGTGCCACTGCACCGCGAACAGGAAGGGCGAAATGCTCGGGGCATGAATAGCCTCGACCAGGCCGTCTTCGGCGAGGGCGATTGGCTCGATGCCTTTACCCAGGTTGCGCAGGCCTTGGCCATGCAGCGAGTTCACGCGGATCTCGTCGCAGCCCAGGGTGTCGCGCAGCCAGCTGCCTGGCTTGACCTTCACGGCATGCACTTGAGCGTACTGCACGTCGACCGGGTCTTCGGGGTTTTCGCGGTGGTCGTTGAAGCCTGGCTCGGCGTACACCTTCTGGTAGATGTCGCCACCCAGCGCCACGTTGATTTCCTGCATGCCACGGCAGATGCCGAAGATCGGCAGGCCACGCTTGAGGGCTGCCTTGACCAGCGGGATGTCGAACAGGTCGCGTGCCTTGTCCTGGCCTTTGCCGGGGGTTTCGTTCTCCTGGCCGTACAGGGCCGGGTCGATGTTGCTGCCGGCACCGGTCAGGTAGACGCCGTCGGCCATGTCCAGGTAGGTCTCGAGGTCTTCAGTGCCACAGCAGGTGGGCACCAGGACCGGGACGCAACCGGCGAAGTCGACCAGCGGAGTAATGTATTTGTGGGTCATGACCTGATAGTCATGGCCTTTGCGCTCTTGGCTGCCCATGGTCATCAGGACGACGGGTTTGCGCAGGGAAGGTTGCTTGTTGCCAATGTTGCTGTTGGACATATGTCACCTTGGGACAGGTTCGACCTGTCGTTGTTGTGCAGGCGCACGGCCGGGGCCTTGAGTGCGACCTGAAGCCCCGAGCACTGCCGGCTCGTCAGAGGCGACGATTCCGGTCGGGACTTGTTGCTAGCTTGCCAGAGCCGTTCGATATGTCAAACGACTGGTAGAGGCTTTAGAGGGGGGTATACGCCGATTTCAGGGGGGTTAAACCGTTGCAGGCCTGTGGCGGCAAGGGTTTGGCAGGGGGTGAGGTCAATTATATTTAACGACGCAGTTGGTTCATTGCAGCGGTGCAATGAAGGCGGCGTATGCATTGGCACGCCACCGTGTAGGAGCAGCCTTGCGCTGCGAAGAGGCCAGTGGCAGCAGCGTAAATATACGTGTCTGCACTGGCCTCTTCGCAGCGCAAGGCTGCTCCTACACGGATTCAGTGCAGTATTTGCGCCAGGAACCCTTTGGCCCGCTCGGTCTTCGGTTGGTTGAAGAACACCTGCGGCGGGCTGTCCTCGATGATCTGCCCACCTTCAAGGAACAGCACCCGCTCGGCCACCTGCCGGGCAAAGCCCATTTCATGGGTGACGCAGAGCATCGTCATGCCCGTGTCGGCCAGCTTTACCAGCACATCCAGCACCTCGGCGACCATCTCTGGATCCAGCGCCGAGGTCGGCTCGTCAAACAGCATGATGCGGGGTTTCATGCACAAGGCGCGGGCGATGGCCACGCGTTGTTGCTGGCCGCCGGACAGCTGGCTGGGGTATTTGTGCGCCTGGCTCTCGATGCCGACTTTGGCCAGGTACATGCGCGCGCGTTCCTCGGCGTCCTTGCGCGACAGCCCACGCACGCTGGTGGGTGCCAGCAGGCAGTTGTCGAGCACGCTCATGTGCGGGAACAGGTTGAAGTGCTGGAACACCATGCCGATCTCGCTGCGGATCTGCGCCGCCTGGCGCGTGGTGGCGGCCAGGTCGGTGCCATCCACCTGGACGCTGCCTTTTTCGGCCACTTCCAGGCGATTGATGCAGCGGATCAGCGTCGACTTGCCCGAACCGGACGGGCCGCACAGGACGATGCGTTCGCCTTCGCGGACCTGCAGGTCGATGTCGCGCAAGACATGAAACGCGCCATAGTGCTTGTTCAAACCCTCGATACGGATCAGTACCGGGCGCGGGTCGGGTGCTGGAGCAAGGCTGGCAAGGCTCAAAGGGGCGGTCATATTGTTGTTCTCCGCAGGGTTCAGTCGAAACGTGTCGCGCTGTAGGGCGCAGGGTCGGTAAACGGGCGCTCGCCGGTCAGCAGTTCTGCCAGCAGCCGGCCACTGACCGGGCCCAGGGTGAGGCCATGGTGTGCATGCCCGAAGTTGAACCACAGGCCTTTGTGCCGCGGCGCTGGGCCAATCACTGGGCGCATGTCTGGCAGGCACGGGCGCCGGCCTAGCCACGGCGCGTCATCGAGGCGTTCGCCGAGTGCCGGGAACAACCGCCGGGCCAAGGCTTCACAGCGGCGCAGCTGGATTTCGTTGCCTGGCGCGTCGCTGGCAGCAAACTCGATACCGGTGGTCAGGCGCACGCCCCGGGCCATGGGCGCCAGTACATAGCCACCTTGGGTATCGCAGATCGAATGCTCGAGTTGCGCACCGTCACGGGTGGCGTAGTGCATGTGGTAGCCGCGCTTGATCGCCAACGGGATCTGGTAGCCAAGGCCTTCATAGAGGTCGGCCGACTGTGGGCCGAGGCAGGCCACCACTTCGTCGGCGGTGACCGGGCCGCGACGGCTGTCGACCTGCCATTGCCCTTCGACCTGGCGCAGGCTGCGCGCATCGCCATGCAGGAACTGCCCGCCACGTTGGACGAACAGCGCCGCATAGCCGCGGGTGAGGGCGCCGGGGTTGTTCACGGTCTTGGGGTCGAGCCAATGAATGCCACCCACCACGGTGCTGTCCAGTTGGTGTTCGCGTGCCTGAAGCTGCCCGCATTCGAGAATCTCGTACTGCAGGCCGTAACGGCTCAAGCCTTTGAGGTCCTCTTTGGCCTGCTTGAACAGGGCCGGGTCGCGGAACACCTCGATCCAGCCTTTGGCCTGAACCAGCCCTTCCAGGCCGGCGGCTTCGATCAGCGCGTCATGCTCTTCGACGCAGCGCTGTACCAGCGGCAGCATGTCGGCGGCGGCACCTGCCAGGCGCCCCGGCGCCGACTGGCGCCAGTAGCGCCACAGCCACGGTGCGGCCTTGGGCAAGTGCAGCAAGCTGTAGCGTACGTCGGGCTGGCGGTTCAGGCCGTAACGCAGCAGCGCGCCCGCTTGCCGGGGGAAGGCATACGGAATCACGCTGGAGCGCTCGATCAGCCCGGCGTTGCCATGGCTGGTGCCGCTGCCGGGTTCGTCGCGGTCGATCAGAATCACCTGGCGCCCGCGCGCCTGCAGGTGCAGCGCGGTGCTGACGCCGACAATGCCGGCGCCGAGAACGAGAGTCTGGCAATGCATGGAACGTATCCTTCGGTCAGTTCAGGTGGCGGCCCAGGCGGGCTTCCAGGTGTTTCAGGAGGCGCCGTACCAGCTCGACGATCACCAGGTAGAGCACGGCGGCCCACAGGTAGATCTGGAAGTCGAAACTGCGCGAGAACGCCAGTTTGGTCACGCCCATCAGGTCGTAGATGGTCACCAGCGAAGCAATCGCGCTGGCCTTGATCATCAGGATCAGTTCATTGCCCAGAGGGCCGATGGCCACCAGCAGCGACTGCGGCAGGATCACCTTGAAGAAGGTGGTCGAGCGGCTCAGGTTCAGTGCCCGCGCCGCCTCATGCTGCCCAGGCGCGACGGCCATCAGGCTGCCGCGGAAGATCTCGGCCTGGTAGGCGGCGGTGTTCAGGGTGAATGCCAGCAACGTGCAGAACCACGCTTCGCGGAAGAACCACCAGAGGCCGACGTCCTGCCAGAAACCTTTCAACGAGCCGAGGCCGTAATAAAGCAGGAACAACTGCGCCAGCAGCGGTGAGCCGCGGAAGAAGTACACATAACCGGCCGACAGGCGCTGCAGCACCTGGCTGCGCGACAAGCGTGCCAGTGCCAGCAGCAGGCCGAGTACGGCGCCCAGGGTGAATGAAATCGCCACCAGCTTGGCTGTCACCAGCAGCCCATCGACGAAGCGCGGGCCGTAGCGTTCCAGCAGGTCCGGGTCGAGGACGACTGCCAGCCATTGTTCGATATTCATGCCCGGGCTCCTTGCAGGTGACGGCTGCTGCGCCGTTCGATGAAGGCAAAGACCCGTCCCGAGACCGCCGAGAACAGCAGGTAACCCAGGCAGGCAACGCCATAGAAGAACATCGGCTCTTTGGTCACGCTGACGGCCAGGTTGGTCTGGCGCATCAGGTCGACCAGCGAGATGGTCGACACCAGCGAGGTGTCCTTGAGCAGCGACAACCAGTTGTTGGACAGGCCGGGCAGGGCGATGCGCGTCAGTTGTGGCAGCACCACCTTGAAGAAGCCTGTGCGCTTGCTCAGGCCCAGTGCCGAGCACGCTTCAAGTTGCCCTTTGGGCAGGGTCTTGAAGGCTGCCAGCCAGATTTCGCTGGAGAATGCGGCAAACACCAGGCTGAAGGCGATCATGGCGGCCAGGAACGTGTTGATCAGGAATTCGCCTTGATAGCCGAGGGCGGCCAACACTTTTTGCGCGGCGATCTGGCAGCCGTAATAGATGATCAGCAGCGTCAGCAGTTCGGGCAGGCCGCGGAACACGGTAGAAAAGGTCGTGGCCCAGGCCCGTGGCAGGCGTTTGCGCGAACGTGCGGCAAACGCTACGGCCAGGCCCAGCGGCAGGCCGATGGGCAGGCAGGCGAGGGCCAGCGAAACGGTGACCAGGGCGCCGGCCAGCAACGCCTGGCCCCAGCCTCCGCTGGCGAAGGACAGCAAGGACAATTGATCGAGCATGACAAACCCCTAAGGTGGGCAACGCGTTCTCTTGGTAGGAGCGGCCTTGTGTCGCGAAAGGGCTGCGGAGCAGCCCCAGGGTGTATGCCGCGGCACAGATTGCAGGGGGCCGCTTTGCAGCCCTTTCGCAGCACAAGGCTGCTCCTACAGGATTGCGTCGTTTCCTGAAGATCAGTTGTAGATATCGAAGGCGAAATACTTGCTGGCGATCTTCTGGTAGGTACCGTTGGCAACGATCTGTTGCAGCGCGGTATTCAGGCGTTGGCGCAGCGCCTCGTCATCCTTGCGCACGGCGATGGCCGCGTCGGCCTTGGTGTCGGCCACGTCGCCGAGGATCTTGCAGCAGTCCTGGCCGTTCTTGGTCATCCACTCGTGCAGGGGGAACTTGTCGGCGATCACACCATCCAGGCGGCCTGCGGCCAGGTCGGCGTTGGCTTCATCCATGGTCGGGTAGAGTTTCACGTCGGCACCGGCCTTGCCGTAGACGTCTTCGGCATAGATGGCTTGGGTAGACGAGGATTGGGCGCCCACGGTGTAGCCGACGAAGTTGTTCTGGGCATCGGTGATCTTGCTGTCCTTGGCCACAGCCACAGTCAGCGGGGTACGGTAGTAATGATCGGTGAAGGCGATTTTCTTGCGGCGCTCTTCGGTATCGATCATCGACGCGACCACGGCGTCGTACTTGCGCGCCATCAGGGCCGGGATGATGCCTTCCCAATCCTGGGCGACCAGGGTGCATTCGACTTTCATCTGTTCGCACAGGGCGTGGGTGATGTCGATGTCGAAGCCGTGCAGCTGGTTATCGGCGTCGACATAGTTGAAGGGCGGGTAGGCACCTTCGGTGGCGAAACGCAGGGTTTCAGCACTGGCGGCGCCCGCCAGCAGCAGGGCACACGCACCTACCATAGCCATGGTCTTGTTCATCTCGCACCTCTTGCACTCTTGCTATTGTTGTTTTCCCGCCGGCCACGAGGTGTAGCCGACGAATTCGTTATGTAGAGCGGCAGTCGCTTCCAAGCGTTTTTCAACATCCGGCCCGAGCTTCTTGCAGACCTCGTTGACCATCAGGTGCACCCACGACAGCATGGTCGCGGTGGATTCCCAGAACAGGTTGAATTCGGTGGGGATGCGGAATACCTCGTCAGCGTTGGCATCGGCCCAGTCACAGAAGGTATCGGTCACCAGGGTGACCGCAATGCCAGCCTCGCGCGCCTTCTGGCACAGCTGCAGGGCGTGGCGGGAATAACGACGCGCCTCGAACACCACCAGTGCGCTGTCTTCGGCGCGGCCCAACAGCACCTCACCGAAGTGCCCGGCGCTGAGGTCGACCAGTTGCACGCCGTCACGCAGGTACTGCAGCAGGTGGCTCATGCACATGGCGACGCCGCGCTCGGTCTGAAAGCCGGCGATGAACACCCGTGGTTTGCTTGCCAGGCGCTGTGCCACGCGGTGCCAGGGCTCGCTCTGGCGGTACTCGTGCACACGCACCAGGGCGGCGATTTCCAGCTCCAGGCTGCCGGCGTTGTCGCTGGCATCATGGTTCTGGCGGTAGTCTTGCAAGCGATCACCGACCAGCCACGGGCCATCGCCCAGGTCGTTCTGCAGGTCTTGCTTGAGCGCCTTGAGGTGGGCATAACCTAACGAGCGGCAGAAACGGCCGACACTGGATTCGCTGACACCCAGCTTGGCAGCGATGCTGGCCGAGGTCTGAAAGGGCAGTTCGTGCAGGTTGGCAAGCATGTAGCTGGCGATCGTGCGGCCTGAGGCGGCAGCCCCTTGCAGGCTGTTTTCCAGGCGTTGCTTGATCGGTTGGCTCATGCTGTTTCTCCGGGGGTGAGGCTTGCGATAGAAAATGAATGTTTTCTGTCATCAAGTCAATATTTGACAGATAGCTGTCACATGCAGGAAAGTTTTTGTCGTTGCAACGCTGTAGCCACTCTAATTCCAACAAGGAGCTTCAGATGTCCGCACCTTCCACTGGCACTGCCGTGCGTGTGCCTTTTAACGAGCTGCAGAACCTGTTGCAGGCGATCCTCCAGCGTCATGGCTGCAGCGAAACCGTGGCCCAGGTGCTGGCCCACAACTGCGCCAGCGCCCAGCGCGATGGCGCTCACAGCCATGGCGTGTTCCGTATTCCGGGCTATGTCTCGACCTTGGCCAGTGGCTGGGTCGATGGCCAGGCCAGGCCGAAGGTCAGCGATGTGGCGGCTGGCTATGTGAGTGTCGATGCAGCGGGCGGATTTGCTCAGCCGGCGCTGGCGGCGGCCCGTGAGCTGTTGGTGGCCAAGGCACGCAATGCCGGCATCGCAGCGCTGGCGATCCACAACTCGCACCACTTCGCGGCGCTGTGGCCGGATGTAGAGCCGTTCGCCGAAGAGGGCCTGGTGGCCCTGAGTGTGGTCAACAGCATGACCTGCGTGGTGCCGCATGGTGCACGCAAACCGCTGTTTGGCACCAACCCCATCGCCTTTGCCGCGCCGTGTGCCGAACATGATCCGATCGTCTTTGACATGGCCACCAGCGCCATGGCCCATGGCGATGTGCAGATCGCTGCACGGGCCGGCCAGCAGTTGCCCGAGGGCATGGGCGTAGATGCCAACGGCCAGCCGACCACCGACCCCAAGGCCATTCTCGAAGGCGGGGCCTTGCTGCCGTTTGGCGGGCACAAGGGGTCGGCGTTGTCGATGATGGTCGAGCTGCTGGCGGCGGCGCTGACGGGCGGGAACTTCTCTTGGGAGTTCGACTGGTCCGGGCACCCTGGGGCCAAGACGCCCTGGACCGGGCAGTTGATCATCGTCATCGACCCGAGCAAGGCCGAAGGCGAGCGGTTTGCCCAGCGCAGCCGCGAGCTGGTGGAGCAGATGCAGGCCGTGGGCCTGACGCGGATGCCCGGGGAGCGGCGTTACCGCGAGCGCGAGGTGGCCGAGGAAGAGGGCGTGGCATTGACCGAGCAGGAACTGCAGGGCCTCAAGGCATTAGTTGCCTGAACCGGCCTCTTCGCGGGTAAACCCGCTCCCACAGGTTCGGCGTTGTGGGAGCGGGTTTACCCGCGAAAGGGCCGTTACAGGCAGCACGAATCTAGGGCTGTGCAATCTTGCATAGACAACCTGCACAATCGGTGATGTTCCTCCACCGCGACTCCGGGTATCCTCAGGGCAGCCATTCCGAACTGTCCTGATCCAAGGAGCTGCACGCTGTGTTCAAACATGTCGATGCCTATGCCGGCGACCCGATCCTCTCGCTGATGGAAACCTTCAAGGCCGATCCCCGCGCCGACAAGGTCAACCTGAGTATCGGCCTGTACTACGATGAAGCCGGCGTGGTGCCACAACTGGCGGCGGTGGATGCCGTCGAAAAACGCATCGCAGGCGTTGCTCACGAAGCGTCGCTGTACCTGCCGATGGAAGGCCTGGCCAGCTACCGCCAAGCCATCCAGGCACTGCTGTTCGGTGCCGATCACCCGGCCGTGACCGGCGGCCGCGTGGCCACCGTGCAGACCGTGGGTGGTTCTGGCGCACTGAAAGTGGGTGCCGACTTCCTCAAGCGCTACTTCCCGCAGTCCGAAGTCTGGGTCAGCAACCCGACTTGGGACAACCACCGCGCCATCTTCGAAGGTGCCGGGTTCAAGGTGAATACCTACCCGTACTTCGACCAGGTCAGCCGTGGCGTCGACTTCGACGGTATGTTGGCAACCCTGCAGACCCTGCCGGCCAACAGCGTCGTGCTGCTGCACCCGTGCTGCCACAACCCGACCGGCGCCGACCTGGACCAGAACCAGTGGCAGCAGGTGGTGGAAGTGGTCAAGGCGTGTCAGTTGATCCCGTTCCTCGACATCGCCTACCAAGGCTTTGGTGAAGGCCTGGTGGAAGACGCCTACGCTATCCGCGAAATGGCCCGTGCCGGCGTACCGTGCCTGGTCAGCAACTCGTTCTCGAAGATCTTCTCGCTGTACGGCGAGCGGGTTGGGGGCCTGTCGGTGGTCTGCGACGATGACGCCACCGCGCAGAGCGTGCTTGGCCAGCTCAAGGCTACCGTGCGCCGCAACTACTCCAGCCCACCCAACTTCGGTGCCCAACTGGTCGCCGGCGTACTGGGCGATGCCGCGCTCAATGCCCAATGGGCGGCAGAAGTCGAAGTGATGCGTAAGCGCATCCTGGACATGCGTCAGGCGTTGGTCGATGCGCTGGCCACGCTGCTGCCAGGCCAGGACTTCCAGTTCTTCCTGCGCCAACGCGGCATGTTCAGCTACACCGGTTTCAGCGTCGAGCAGGTGCGTCGCCTGCGTGATGAGTTCGGCGTTTACCTGATCGACAGCGGGCGGGTATGCATGTCCGGCCTGCGTCCGGCCAACCTGCAACGGGTTGCCGAGGCGTTCGCCGCCGTTCAGAAGTGATGTGATAGGGGCCGCTTCGCGCAACAGCTGTAGGAGCGGCCTTGCGCCGCGAATGGGGCGCGAAGCGGCCCCCGGTTTCACCCAGTTGTCATGACAAGTGCAACCGTCCCTCGGACGGGGCTTCGCAACCGCCCACTTTCAGTGCACAATCGCGCCCCTCTTTTTTGGTTGGGGAGCGCGAAGCGTCTGGTTCGCCATTCCCAGCCCTGTTGCAGTCTTGCGAGTGGAGCTACACCCGGAATGAATGAGCAGGCCCCAAGCGTCGAACGGCGCTATGAAGAATCGACCCCAGCAGCCTTGGGCAGCTGGGCACGTCAAGACACCACCTGGATGCTGGGCCTGTTTGGCACCGCCATCGGCGCAGGTACTTTATTCCTGCCCATCAATGCTGGCCTCGGTGGCTTCTGGCCGCTGATCATCCTGGCCGTGCTGGCCTTCCCGATGACTTACTTCGCCCACCGTGGCCTGACCCGTTTCGTCCTCTCCGGGCGCAAGGGCGGGGACATCACTGAAGTGGTCGAGGAGCATTTCGGCATTACCGCCGGTGCATTGATCACCGTGCTGTACTTCTTCGCCATCTTCCCGATCCTGCTTATCTATAGCGTGGCGCTGACCAACACCGTCACCAGCTTCATGGAGCACCAGCTGCACATGACGCCGCCGCCGCGGGCGATCCTGTCGTTCGTGCTGATCCTGGGCCTGCTGGCCATCGTGCGCTGCGGTGAGCAGGCCACGGTCAAGGTCATGAGCCTGCTGGTCTACCCGTTCATCGTGGCCCTGGCGCTGCTGGGCCTGTACCTGGTACCGCACTGGACCGGTGGTATTCTCGACAGCGCCACCCAGCTGCCGTCGGGCTCGGCCTTCCTGCACACCGTGTGGCTGGCGATTCCGGTGATGGTGTTCTCGTTCAACCACTCGCCGATCATCTCGGCGTTCGCGGTCGACCAGAAGCGCCGTTACGGCGAGCATGCCGATGAGCGCAGCGGCCAGATCCTCGCCCGCGCCCACCTGCTGATGGTGGCCATGGTGCTGTTCTTCGTCTTCAGTTGCGTGCTGACCCTCAGCAGCGCCCAGCTGGCTGAAGCCAAGGCACAGAACCTGTCGATCCTGTCGTACCTGGCCAACCACTTCAGCAACCCGACCATCGAGTTTGCCGCACCGCTGATTGCCTTCATTGCTATCGCCAAGTCGTTCCTGGGCCACTACATCGGTGCCAGTGAAGGCCTGAAAGGCATTATTGCCAAGACCGGCGCGCGCCCGGGTGCCAAAGCCCTGGACCGCGTGGTCGCTGCGCTGATGCTGGTGGTGTGCTGGATCGTCGCCACCCTCAACCCAAGCATTCTGGGCATGATCGAATCGCTGGGCGGCCCGATCATCGCGGTGCTGCTGTTCCTGATGCCGATGTACGCCATTCGCCGCGTGCCTTCGATGCGCAAGTACAGTGGGGCGATGTCCAACGTGTTCGTGGTCGCGGTTGGCGTGGTTGCGCTGACGTCGGTGGTTTACGGCTTGCTGAGCTGATCCACCGCCCGTGACAAGCAATGCCCAGGTCGCCTGTTGCGACCTGGGCATTTTTTTGTCCACAAGAATTGTCTGGCAATAAAACAATTTTTGCTTCACCCATAGGCACCCGGCCGCCTTCATGCTTAACTCGGTGTCCTTTTCAAACCCCGCATAAGGATTTCGTCCATGGCTCAAGTGACTCTCAAAGGCAACCCGGTTCAGGTCAAGGGCAACCTGCCGCAAGCCGGTGCTCAGGCGCCAGCCTTCTCGCTGGTGGGTGAAGGCCTGGCTGACAAGTCGCTGCAGGACTACGCCGGCAAGCGCAAGGTGCTGAACATCTTCCCGAGCGTCGACACCCCAACCTGTGCCACGTCGGTGCGCAAGTTCAATGCCCAGGCCAACGATGTAGCCAACACCGTGGTGCTGTGCATCTCCGCCGACCTGCCATTCGCCCAGGCGCGCTTCTGCGGTGCCGAAGGCCTGGAGAACGTGAAGAACCTGTCGACCCTGCGTGGCGCCGAGTTCCTCGAGAACTACGGTGTGGCCATCGCCGACGGCCCGCTGGCTGGCCTGGCTGCACGTGCAGTGGTCGTGCTGGACGAAAACGACAACGTGCTGCACAGCGAGCTGGTCGGTGAAATCGCTGACGAGCCGAACTACGAGGCTGCGCTGGCTGTTTTGAAATAAAGGCAGGTCGGGCCGGTGGGTTTTCCTGTTCCGGCCCTTTCGCGGGTAAACCCGCTCCCACAGGATGGCCACTGGTCTTAGAAACAGTGGTAATCCTGTGGG
>NZ_JAPFCE010000009.1:0-140791 GCF_026240895.1 Pseudomonas sp. DCB_AW | reverse complement strand
ATCTGAGCCATGATCAAACTCTTCAGTTCAATACTGCTTGGGTTTTTAAGAAACCCTAAACTTGGCTCAGCAATCTCAAATGACTATGTGATTTCTCGCATGGTCACTTGTGATGCTGATAATCTTTGTGACTATCAGTCCGTACTCACAAGCACCCACACGAATTGCTTGATTCAATTTGTTAAAGAGCGTTTGGTTAAGAGCCTTTCGTCTCAACCGAGGCGCGCATTCTACGCTTTCCTCATTTGCTGTCAAGCGTTTATTTTGAAGTTTTTCGCGAGAAACTCGTTTAGCTTCAAACACTTGACTCGCTGCGATCTCTCGTAGCGGGAGGCGAATCATACAGCGTTTAGAAGCGCTGTCAACCACCATTTCAACCGCTGACGATCTTTCGATCGAAGCCCTTACAACACTACCTGAATCGATTAACTCGTTGATACTCAAGGAGTTTCTCGTTCCAATCACGCTGGAAGTGGGGCGCATTATAAGGGGATTCGAAACCCCGTCAACCTTTAATTCCAAGAAACCTTAATAAAGCTGAAAAACAAAGCGGGGAGGCCTGTCGGCCTCCCCGCTTCTATATAGCTACACCTACTAACGATCACTCAGCCTTTAGGGTGACCCGGGCAAACGCCTTCTTACCGGCCTGGCAAACGTGAGTGGCGCCCAGTGCAAAAACGAAGTCACGATCGACCACCGCACCATCTACCTTAACGGCACCGCCATTCAGCAGATCCCGCGCCATCGCCGAGTTCTTCACCAGCCCCGCCCGGTTCAGCACGGCAGCGATCGGCAGGTCTTCAGCCGCAGCAACTTCGATTTCTGGCAAGTCTTCTGGCAGCTCGCCTTCTTTCATTCGGTTGCCCGCCGCACGGTGAGCATTGGCAGCAGCCTCTTCACCATGGAAGCGCGCCACGATCTCTTCCGCCAGCTTGATCTTGATGTCGCGCGGGTTCGCGCCACTGGCAACATCAGCACGGAACTGCTCGATCTCTTCCATCGAGCGGAAGCTCAGCAGCTCGAAGTAACGCCACATCAGCGTGTCCGGGATCGACACCAGCTTGCTGTACATCACCCCTGGCGCTTCCTGGATGCCCACATAGTTGCCCAGCGACTTGGACATCTTCTTCACGCCGTCCAGCCCTTCGAGCAGCGGCATGGTCACGATGTTCTGCGCTTCCTGGCCATAGGCACGCTGCAGCTCACGCCCCATCAGCAGGTTGAACTTCTGGTCGGTACCGCCCAGTTCCACGTCAGCTTTCAGTGCCACGGAGTCATAGCCCTGCACCAGCGGGTAGAGGAACTCATGGATGGCGATCGGCTGATTGGTGGTGTAACGCTTGTCGAAGTCATCCCGCTCAAGCATGCGCGCAACGGTGTACTGCGATGCCAGGCGAATGAAGTCAGCTGGCGTCAGCGTGTCCATCCAGGTGGAGTTGAACGCAACCTCGGTCTTGGCCGGGTCGAGAATCTTGAACACCTGCTGTTTATAGGTCTCGGCGTTATCCAGTACCTGCTCGCGGGTCAGCGGCGGGCGCGTGGCGCTCTTGCCGCTCGGATCACCGATCATCCCGGTGAAATCACCAATCAGGAAGATGACCTGATGCCCCAGCTCCTGGAACTGGCGCAGCTTGTTGATCAGCACCGTGTGCCCAAGGTGCAGGTCAGGCGCAGTAGGGTCGAAGCCTGCCTTGATGCGCAGAGGTTGGCCGCGCTTGAGCTTCTCCACCAGTTCCGACTCGACCAATACTTCTTCCGCACCGCGCTTGATAAGCGCCAGCTGCTCTTCAACCGACTTCATAGACAGACCCGCAAGGCTCAGATTCAAGGGGAGCCAACCATACAAGATCGGCCATCAAATACAAGTTTCGCAACGGAATGTGACCTGACCGCAGGCTTGCGGCGTCTACGCGCCCTTGCGTGAAAATGGATTTGGTTATATTTTATACAGTTATTTCATCTTCATCATGTCATTCATCTTTTCCATATTCACTTTTCTTCAAAAAGTCACCTTACCTATGACCAACGAACCGCCTAAAGCGCCCCCGCTTTATCCGAAAAGCCATCTGTTGGCCGCCAGCGGCATCGCCGCCCTGCTCAGCCTGGCACTGCTGGTATTTCCCTCCAGCGAAGTCGAAGCCAAGAAAACCACCCTCAACCTCGAACTGGAAAGCCCGGTCGAGCAACTGAAAGAAGAATCCAAGGCCGCGCCGCTGGTGCAGGCTGACGCTGAGCAAAGCTCGCCGTTCGCCCAGATCGAAGAGGCCGATTCGGCCACCGAGAAAGCTGAACAGGAAAAGCCTGCAGCAGCACCGGTAGCCGAGGCTGCCAAGCAGCCCGGCCACCGCGAAGTCACCGTAGCGCGTGGCGACACTCTCTCCACCCTGTTCGCCAAGGTCGGCTTGCCGGCCAGCGCGGTCCATGAGGTGCTGGCCAGCAACAAGCAGGCGAAGCAGTTCAGCCAGCTCAAGCACGGCCAGGTGCTGCAGTTCGAGCTCGACAAGGACGGCCAGCTGACCAACCTGCACAGCAAGGTCAGCAACCTTGAAACCATTCGCCTGACCAAAAACGCCAAGGGCTACACCTTCAACCGCGAAATCAGCAAGCCCGTGGTCCGCACGGCCTATGCCCATGGCGTGATCAAGAGCTCATTGTCGGCCTCCGCCCAACGCGCCGGCCTTTCCCACAGCATGACCATGGACATGGCTCGCGTCCTTGGCTACGACATCGACTTCGCCCAGGACATCCGCCCAGGTGACGAATTCGACGTGGTGTACGAGCAGAAAGTCATGGATGGCAAGGTGGTGGGCACTGGCAACATCCTCTCTGCGCGCTTCACCAACCGCGGCAAAACCTACACTGCGGTGCGTTACACCAACAAACAAGGCAATACCAGCTACTACACCGCCGATGGTAACAGCCTGCGCAAAGCGTTCATCCGTACCCCGGTGGACTTCGCCCGCATCAGCTCACGCTTCTCCGCTGGCCGCAAACACCCGATTCTGAACAAGATCCGCGCCCACAAAGGCGTCGACTATGCCGCCCCCCGCGGCACACCGATCAAGGCAGCGGGTGATGGTCGTATCGAACTGGCCGGGCGCCGTGGCGGCTACGGCAATACCGTGATCATCCAGCACGGCAACCGCTACAAGACCCTTTACGGCCACATGCAAGGCTTCGCCAAAGGCATCAAGACCGGCGGCTCGGTCAAGCAAGGCCAGATCATCGGCTACATCGGCACCACCGGCCTCTCCACAGGCCCGCACCTGCATTACGAGTTCCAGGTCAACGGCGTTCACGTCGACCCGCTGAGCCAGAAAGTGCCGATGTCCGACCCAATCGCCAAGGCCGAACGCCAACGCTTCCTGCAGCAGAGCCAGCCACTGATCGCCCGCATGGATCAGGAAAAGGCCACCATGCTCGCAGCGAACAAGCGCTAAGCCATGGCGCTTTATCTGGGGGTCATGTCCGGTACCAGCTTAGATGGCCTGGACATCGCCCTGATCGAACAGCGCGAGCAGCCTCAACTGCTCGCCACTCACTATATTCCCATGCCTACCGACCTTCGCCAGGACTTGCTGAGCCTTTGCGCCAGCGGCCCTGACGAGATTGCCCGCGCTGCATTGGCCGAGAACCGCTGGGCCAGCCTGGCAGCCGAAGGCATCGGCCACCTGCTCGCGAGCCAGGGCTTGCAAGCCAACGCTGTCCGCGCCATCGGCAGCCATGGCCAGACAATCCGCCATGAACCCGCCCGCGGCTTCACGGTGCAAATCGGCAACCCGGCACTGCTTGCCGAGCTTACCCAGATCAGCGTGATCGGCGATTTCCGACGCCGGGATGTAGCCGCTGGCGGGCAAGGGGCTCCGCTGGTCCCGGCCTTTCACGAAACGCTGTTCGGCCACCTGGGCAAACGGCTCGCCGTGCTTAATGTCGGCGGCTTCAGCAACCTCAGCCTGATTGCCAACGACACGCCGGTGCATGGTTTCGACTGTGGGCCGGGCAACGTGCTGCTGGACGCCTGGATCGAGCACTCGCGCGGCCTGCATTACGATGCTGACGGCGCCTGGGCGGCGAGTGGCGTGGTGATCGAGGACTTGCTTGCGGCGCTGTTGCGCGACCCGTTCTTTGCAGGCGCCGGCCCCAAGAGCACAGGCCGCGAAGTGTTCAACCTGGCGTGGCTGCACAGCCATCTGAGCCAGCTGCCGCCCTATCGTGCCGAGGATGTGCAGGCGACCCTGCTGGAGCTGACCGCGCGCAGCATCATCGAATCACTGTGCACTGCGCAGCAAGGCACTGAGGCACTGCTGGTGTGCGGTGGCGGGGCCCGCAACGGCACACTGATGCGCCGGCTTGCCCAACTGTTGCCAGGTGCCCAGGTGGACAGCACCGCAGCGCATGGCGTCGACCCGGACTGGGTAGAGGCCATGGCCTTTGCCTGGCTTGCCCATTGCTGCCTGGAAGGCATTCCAGCCAACCGCCCCAGCGTGACAGCAGCCCGTGGGCTGCGCGTGCTTGGCGCCATCTACCCCGCTTAACACCCCGCCAGAATGCAAAACGCCGCGCAAATGCGCGGCGTTTTCGTACAGCCCGTGATCAGATCGAGAACGAAGAACCACAGCCGCAGGTGGTGGCGGCGTTCGGGTTCTTGATGATGAAGCGCGAGCCTTCCAGGCCTTCCTGATAGTCCACTTCGGCACCTGCCAGGTACTGGAAGCTCATCGGGTCGACCACCAGCGACACGCCTTCACGCTCGACGATGGTGTCATCTTCGGCCACATCTTCATCGAAGGTGAAACCATACTGGAAGCCCGAGCAGCCACCGCCGGTCACGAACACACGCAACTTCAGACGCTCATTGCCTTCCTCGTTGACCAGGGTCTTCACCTTTTGGGCTGCCCCTTGGGTGAATTCCAGACCGGTAGGGGTGAAGGTTTCGACGCTCATGCTGATTCTCCCGGCGCAGTTGCCGCCATAAAACTCGATGACGCGCATTATCCGCTTCTCCGAGAAAAATGGTCAAGAATTGTGCGGCTTTAGTCGCGCCCACAAAAAGGCCCGCACACGGCGGGCCTCTGTGCCAGCTTACCCTGTTAGGGGAGCAGGCCCGCGTGGGACAGGCCCATACGCTCATCCAGGCCGAACAGGATATTGAGGTTCTGCACCGCCTGGCCCGACGCGCCCTTGACCAGGTTGTCGATCACCGACAGCACCACCACCAGATCACCGCCCTGCGGACGATGGACAGCGATACGGCAGACGTTCGCACCGCGCACGCTGCGGGTTTCCGGGTGGCTGCCAGCTGGCATCACATCGACGAACGGTTCATCCGCATAACGCTTCTCGAACAGCGCCTGCAGATCGACCGACGTATCTGCCACGGTGGCGTACAGGGTGGCGTGGATACCCCGGATCATGGGCGTGAGGTGCGGCACGAAGGTCAGGCCAATGTCCTTGCCCGCCGCCAGGCGCAAGCCCTGGCTGATTTCTGGCAGGTGGCGATGGCCCTTGACCGCATAAGCCTTCATGCTCTCGCCAGCCTCACAGAACAGCGAGCCCACTGCAGCGCCACGCCCAGCACCACTGACACCCGACTTGCAGTCGGCAATCAGGCGCGACGGGTCGGCCAGGCCGGCCTCCAGCAGTGGCAAGAAGCCCAGCTGGGTGGCCGTCGGGTAGCAGCCCGGGACCGCAATCAGGCGTGCCTGGCGGATTTTTTCGCGGTTGACTTCAGGCAGGCCATAGACGGCGTCCTTGAGCAGCTCAGGCGCGCCATGAGGCTGGCCGTACCACTTGCCCCACTCGGTAGCATCCTGCAGACGGAAGTCGGCAGACAGGTCGATCACTTTGGTGCCAGCCGCCAGCAGTTCGCCTGCCAGGGCGTGGGCGACACCATGGGGCGTTGCGAAAAACACCACGTCGCACGCCGCCAGGGCCTTGCTGTCCGGCACGCTGAACGCCAGGCCATCATAGTGGCCGCGCAGGTTCGGGTACATGTCAGCTACCGCCACGCCCGCCTCGGAGCGCGAAGTGATGACCGCCACTTCGGCCTGTGGATGCTGCGCCAGCAGACGCAACAGTTCGACGCCGGTGTAACCCGTGCCGCCGACGATACCGACCTTGATCATAACGCTTGCCCCTTATCAACGAGCCCACTGGAAAGCGCACGATAATAGGGGCGCAAGCCGCCTGTAACAACTCTTCGGGTGACCCTTCGGGCGCTTGACCACTACTATCTGACGACCGTGAAAACCTGAAGGAACTCCCTCAATGCTTTACCTATGGATCAAAGCGCTGCATATCGTCAGCGTGGTCTGCTGGTTCGCCGGCCTGTTCTACCTGCCCCGGCTGTTCGTCTACCACGCCCAGAGCCAGGACAGCATCAGCCAGGACCGCTTCGTGACCATGGAGCGCAAGCTGTACCGCGGCATCATGAACCCGGCCATGATCGCCACCTATGTGTTCGGCGCCTGGATGCTCTACCTGACCCCGGGCTGGCTGAGCCAAGGCTGGCTGCACGCCAAGCTCACCCTGGTCATCCTGCTGACCGGCTACCATCACATGTGCGGCGCGCAGCGCAAACGCTTCGCCAGCGGCGCCAATACCCGCAGCCACGTCTACTACCGCTGGTTCAACGAAGTCCCGGTGCTGTTCCTGCTGGGTATCGTAATTCTCGTGGTGGTCAAACCGTTCTGACGGTAACCCCCTACAGGAGCCTTGCCATGTCATTGCCCGCCTCGCTCGAACAACGCCTGCGCCTGCCCGTGGTGGCAGCACCGATGTTCCTGATTTCCAACCCGAGCCTGGTTCTGGCCTGCTGCGCCAGTGGCGTGGTGGGCAGCTTCCCGGCGCTGAACCAGCGCGACAGTGCCGGGTTCAAGGCTTGGCTAGAAGAGATCGAGGCAGGCCTGGCACAGTTGCAAGCACCGGCCCCCTATGCGGTGAACCTGATCGTGCACCCGACCAACCCGCGCTTGCAGGCCGACCTGGCCCTGTGTGTAGCGCACAAGGTGCCGATCGTCATCACCAGCCTGGGCGCAGTGAAGGAAGTGGTCGATGCCGTGCACAGCTACGGCGGCCTGGTGTTCCACGATGTCACCACCCGCCGCCATGCCGAGAAAGCCGCCGAGGCCGGCGTCGATGGCTTGATCGCCGTCGCGGCGGGTGCCGGCGGTCATGCCGGTACCTGGAGCCCTTTCGCCCTGGTGGCCGAAATCCGGCAGTTCTTCGACAAGACCCTGCTGTTGGCGGGCTGCATCAACCATGGCCATGAAATTCTCGCGGCACAACTGCTCGGTGCGGACCTGGCATACATGGGCACCCGCTTCATTGCCACCGTGCAAAGCCAGGCCCAGGATGCCTACAAGCAGATGCTGCTCGATGCCCATGCCGTCGATATCGTCCACACCCCGGCGGTGTCCGGTGTGCCAGCGAGCTTCCTGCGCCCCAGCCTGGAGCAGGCGGGCTATGACATGAACGCACTCAAGAGTGGCCACGAACTGGGCAAGCTCAAGCCGATCGACGACGAAGCCAAGGCCTGGAAAACCGTATGGTCGGCAGGCCAGGGGGTGGGCGATATCCATGACCTGCCGGACGCCCGCGTGCTGATCGAACGCCTGCAAAGTGAGTACCGGGAAGCCCTGGATCGCTGCCAGGGTATTCGCGCTCAGGCCTTGTAGCAAAAGGCAACACCTTGCCCAGCCAAGCTGTACACTAGGCGCCCTCTTCAGCCCCCAGGAGCCTTTGCATGACCCGTTACGCCATGATCACTGGTGCTTCCAGCGGCCTGGGCCTGGCCCTGGCGGAAGCGCTGGCACGGCGCGGGCGCAATCTGATCCTGGTGGCACGTCAGCGCGAAACGGTGGAGCCGGTGGCCATCGAGCTGACCCAACGCTTCGGTGTCGAAGTGTTGTTCCGCGCCTGTGACCTCAGCCAGCCGCTTCGCCTTTCGGGCTTTGTGCTAGAGCTGGAAGAAGGTGAGCGGCGTATCGACCTGCTGGTCAACTGCGCGGGGCTGCGCACCTACGGGCCGTTCCTGGCCCACGAGTGGGCCGACGAGCAGGACCTGCTGGAGGTCAATATCCTGGCCATGAGCCGCCTCTGCCATGCCATCGGCAACCTGATGGCTGTACAGGGTGGCGGGCAGATCCTCAATGTCGCAGGCCTGGCCGGCGTCGCACCGGGCCCCTGGATGGCGGCCTACGCGGCCAGCAAAGCTTACGTGTTGAGTTTCTCCCAAGCATTGCGCGAGGAGCTCAAGCGCACCGGCATCAAGGTCTCGGTACTCTGCCCTGGCCCGGTACGCTCTTCGCGCCGGCGCATTCCGCGGCTCGAGGGCAGCACGCGCTGCCTCAGCCCCGAGGAAGTGGCGCTGTACACCGTGCGTGCCCTGGACAAAAACCGCACGCTGATCATCCCCGGTCGACGCAATCGCTGGCTGGCGTTCGCGCCACGCCTGCTACCGCGCTGGCTAGTGCGCAAGCTCGCCGGGGTAATCCATCGCCGTTACTGCCCGGTCGGAATGGAATAGCCACTGGGCGAGCGGCGCCCGGCTGAGTACACTCGGCCCGGACCCTCACCATGGAGCAAGTGCTGTGGACGATTTATTCACCAGGATCATCAACCGGGAAATCCCGGCGAAGATCATTTACGAGGACGACCAGGTTCTGGCGTTCCACGATATCGCCCCCCAGGCGCCCGTGCATTTTCTGGTCATCCCGAAAAAGCACATCCGCACCCTCAACGATTTGACCGAAGAGGATAAAGGCCTGGCCGGCCACATCCTGTTCACTGCTCAGCGCCTGGCCAAGGAACTGGGTTGCGATGACGGCTTCCGCGTGGTCATGAACTGCAACGAGCAAGGTGGGCAGACCGTCTACCACATCCATATGCACGTGCTTGGCCAACGCCAGATGCACTGGCCACCGGGCTGATCCAGGGCAAGCGACCCTGGCGCTATTGCGGTAAACTGTCGGGCACACTCTTGCGGAGGTGCCCGATGGCTACCGAACGTCACTACTCGCCGCTCGACCGCTTGTTGCTGCAGGCCGATACCGCCATGCGCACCTTGCTGCCCTTCAGCGGCCAACCGTCCCGCCCATCCCCGGCCATCGTCCAGCCGGATGCCGACCTGGACGACGCCCAGAGCCGCCACATTGCCGGCCTCATGCGCATCAACCATACCGGCGAAGTCTGCGCCCAGGCGCTGTACCAAGGCCAAGCCCTGACCGCCAAGCTGCCCCAGGTACGCAAAGCCATGGAGCACGCCGCCGAGGAAGAAATCGACCACTTGGCCTGGTGTGAACAGCGCATTCGTCAGCTGAACAGCCACCCGAGCGTGCTCAACCCGTTGTTCTACGGCATGTCGTTCGGTATTGGCGCCCTCGCCGGCCTGGTCAGCGACAAGGTCAGTCTGGGCTTCGTCGCAGCCACCGAGCATCAGGTGTGCAAACACTTGGACGAACACCTGGAGCAAATCCCGCACGAGGACGAAAAGTCCCGCGCGATCCTCGAGCAGATGCGCATCGATGAAGAGCAGCACGCCGAATCTGCCCTCGAAGCGGGCGGCTATCGCTTCCCTGCCCCTGTGCGTTTCGGCATGAGCCTGCTGGCCAAGGTCATGACCAAAAGCACTTACCGCATCTGAAGGCACCCCCATGACGGAACGTTTCAGCGCCAAGGACCTGGCGCGTGCCGTGCAAGCCGGCATCCTTCAGCCGGGCCAAGACCAGGCCCTGCTGCAGTTTCTGCGCCAGCAACCGGCAACACGTGGCAGCTTTCAGCTGGCGCACGTCGCCTTCTATTTCGGCGCCTTGCTCATCATGGGCGCCATGGGCTGGCTGCTGACCGAAGCCTGGATGTCGATCGGCGACTGGGCACTGCTGGCCATTGCCACCTTGTACATCGCCCTGCTAACCCTGTTTGCCCTTAATTTGCAACGGCGCGCTCAGCCGATTGCCGCCGGTGTACTGGCGGCGGTCGCGGTCAGCATCGTGCCGCTGGTGGTATTCGCCATCGAGCGCCTGGTGGGCTGGTGGCCGATGGATGACAGGCAAACCGCCTATCACCAGTACTACACCTATGTGCAGGGTGGCTGGCTGATGATGGAAGCGGCAACTGTGATTGCCGGGTTGCTCATGCTAAGGCTGATCCCCTTCCCGTTCATCATGATGCCGATTGCCGTGGCGCTGTGGTTCATGTCGATGGACCTCAGCGAATGGTTCTATGGCTCGCCGTTCAGCTGGAAACAACGACGCGAAGTGTCGCTGTGGTTCGGTTTGGGCATGCTGCTGGTGTTTCTGGTGGTGGACGGCCGCACGCGTGAGGACTATGCCCACTGGGGGTATCTGGCTGGGCTTGCGGCGTTCTGGGGCGGGTTGACCCTGGTGGACAGCGGTAGCGAACTGGGCAAGGCCCTCTACTGCCTGATCAATATCGGCCTGATGGGCATCGCCGTGCTGTTACGCAGGCCGGTGTTCATGGTGTTCGGGGCATTGGGCGTGGCGGCTTACCTGGGGTACCTGTCTTACGAGGTATTCGCCGAATCGCTGCTGTTCCCAGTGGTGGTGACGGTGATTGGGCTGGGGGTTATCTGGCTGGGTCTGGTTTACCAGAAGCGGCGGGAGCGGTTGAGCCAGGCCTTCAGAAACGGTTTACCGCAGTGGTTGCGGGTGGCCCTTCCGGCATTACGTGACTGAAGATAGCAGGGGCCGCTTCGCGGCCCATCGCAGGCAAGCCAGCTTCTACAGGTTAAACGCAAGCCTCCAAAACGGCGCGGGCCTGTAGGAGCTGGCTTGCCTGCGATGGGCTGCGAAGCAGCCCCAACAATCCAGCACTTAACCCAGCTCTACAATCTCGTAACCGTGGGTAATCTCGACACCTGCACGCTCCAGCATGATCGAAGCCGAGCAGTACTTCTCAGCCGACAGCTCCACGGCGCGTTTGACCTGGGCCTCTTTCAAGCCACGGCCCTTGACCACGAAGTTCATGTGGATCTTGGTAAACACCTTCGGGTCTTCACTGGCGCGCTCAGCCTCCAGAAACGCCTCGCAGCTTTCCACGGCCTGGCGCGACTTCTTCAAGATGCTCACCACATCGAAACTGCTGCAGCCACCCAGGCCCAGCAACAGCATTTCCATCGGGCGCACGCCCAGGTTTCGGCCACCGGCCTCGGGTGGGCCGTCCATCACGACGACATGCCCGCTCCCCGACTCGCCGAGGAACATCGCGTCACCGGCCCACTGGATACGTGCCTTCATCTACCCGGACTCCTAATATTCGGAAAAGGGTGTCAGCTTAGACCTTGTGTGGCTGTCGGAAAAGCTCGAGACGTGTCGGTTTAGTACCGAAACATCCTGTAGTGTCTGATAAGCTGGCGCCAAATGACTGGCGCGTTCTGCCAGACACTCTCTATAAGAAACCTATGCGTCGTATCGAACAGGATTTCGTGATGGTTGCCTCCGCCCTACCCGCCAAGATCAAGAACATCGACAAACTGCTGGTGCACTGCCAACGCCGCCGCTACACCGCTAAAAGCAACATCATCTGCGCCGGCGACAAGGCCGAAACACTGTCGTTCATCATCAAGGGTTCGGTGACCATCCTGATCGAGGACGACGATGGTCACGAAATGATCATTGCCTACCTCAACAATGGAGACTTCTTTGGCGAGCTGGGCCTTTTCGAGCCCGTAGAGGGCGAGCAGCAACGCAGCGCCTGGGTCCGCGCCAAGACTGAATGCGAAGTAGCAGAGATCAGTTACGACAAGTTTCGCGAACTTTCCCGCCAGGACCCCGACATCCTCTACGCCCTGGGCGGCCAGATGGCCCAGCGCCTGCGTAATACCACGCGCAAGGTTGGCGACCTGGCCTTCTTCGATGTCACCGGGCGTGTTGCCCGCTGCCTGCTCGAACTGTGCAAGCAACCCGATGCGATGACCCACCCGGACGGTATGCAGATCAAGATCACTCGGCAGGAGATTGGGCGTATCGTTGGTTGTTCGCGGGAGATGGTCGGCCGCGTCCTCAAAGACCTCGAGGAACGCAGCCTGGTGCAGGTCAAGGGCAAGACCATGGTGGTCTACGGTACCCGTTAGTCCTTGGGCAAATCGGCCAGCACCTTGGCATAAGCCTGTGACAGGCGCTCGAACCAGGGCGCTTGGGGCGCCACTTCGTGCAAGGCAATATGCGCATCGGCGCGGCAGCGCTGCTCCAGTTCGCAGCACTCGTTGAAGCGGTTGACTGCCGCGACCATCGATTCACGCTCGTTATCCAGCAGCAACGCGCCATGCACCAACACCACCGGGCGTTTGCCACCCAGCCCCTGGCGCCAGCGTTGGGCCGTGCCGACCAGTTTGCGGCCATTGAGGTTGACGTTATAGCGGCCGTCGCAAAACGCCCCGTCGATCTCGCCCACCGAAGCCACCCCGCCCCACTCGCGTAGCACCTCGCACAGCGGCAGGCACAGCCGCTCGTAGGCATTTTCGATGCGCCCATGGTCACCTTCAACGCGCGGCGCCACATAGACCAGCGCCACATTGACCGTGGCATGCGACTGCGGCACCGGTTCACCGCCGGTCTCGCGCAACAGCACCGGCCAGCCAGCGATCGCCAGCTCGGCACAGGCGGCTTCGAAGTTGTCCAGGCGGCTCATGCGCCGCGGCATGACCAGGGCATGGTCGGTCGGGCGCCAAAACAGCACACCGCTGTCGCGTTCGCCGCGGCAGACAGCGGCCAGCAGGTCCTGTTCGGCATGCAGGCCTTGTTCAACGGTCAGTGCCAGGGGTTGATCGGTCATTGATCCACCTTTGATGTTGTTATCGATCCCCGCAGGTTCAACACAGCCCCAAGGGTGCCGAAGTACCTGTGGGTGCGGGTTTACCCGCGAAAGGGCCATTACAGGCATACAAAAAAGCCGGCAGTCACGCCGGCTTCGTTTCGATCAGTCCAGTGGCTGACCAGTCTTCTTCACCTGCTCCGGGAAGAACAACCGCTGCAATTCCAGCCCAGGTTGATCAGCGCGCATGAACGCCTCACCCACCAGGAACGAGTAAACCTCGTTGATTGCCATCAGCTCTACATCGGCCCGGTTGAGGATACCGCTCTCGGTAATCGCCAGGCGATCACGCGGAATACGCGGCAGCAGGTCAAGGGTGGTTTCCAGGCTGACCTCGAAGGTGTGCAGGTTACGGTTGTTCACCCCCACCAGCGGCGTGTCGAGGGTTTTCAACGCGCGCTCCAGCTCATCGCCGTCATGCACTTCGACCAACACATCAAGGCCGACATCCTTGGCTGTGGCAGCCAGTTCGGCCATCTTCACGTCATCCAGCGCCGAGACGATCAGCAGCACGCAGTCAGCGCCCAGTGCACGGGCCTCGACGATCTGGTAGGGGTCGATCATGAAATCCTTGCGGATCACCGGCAGCGACACTGCCGCGCGCGCCTGCTGCAGGTACACATCCGCGCCTTGGAAGTAATCCACATCGGTCAACACCGACAGGCAGGTCGCCCCGCCCTTCTCGTAGCTGACGGCGATTTCCGCTGGCACGAAGTGCTCGCGGATCACGCCCTTGCTCGGCGACGCCTTCTTGATCTCGGCAATGACCGCCGGCTGCTTGCGCTTGGCCTGCTCGATCAGCGCATTGGCAAAGCCACGTGGCGCGTCGGCGGCCTTGGCCAGGCGCTCCAGCTCAGCCAGGCTGACCCGGGCACTGCGCTCGGCCACTTCCTCAACTTTGCGAGCGATGATCTTTTCCAGCACGGTCGGTACGCTCATGCTTCGTTCTCCAGCTTGAATACGGCGGTGAAGGCACCCAGCTCCTGCAGTTTTTCCCAGGCAAGGCCGGTGTGCAGCACGTCATGGGCAAGTTCAACGCCCTGTGCCAGGGTCATGGCATGATCCGCGGCGTACAGCGCGGCGCCCGCATTGAGCACGATCATTTCCGCGGCTTTCTGGCCGTTCTCGGTCTTGCGTCGGCCCAAGGCATCACGAATCAACTCGAAGGAGGCCTGTGGGCCTTCAACCGCCAGGCCATGCAGGCTCTGGCTCTTCATGCCGAGGTCTTCAGGCTCTACCCAATACTCGGTGATCCGGCCATTTTTCAGCTCGGCGACAAACGTCGGCGCCGCCAGGCTGAACTCGTCCAGGCCGTCCTTGGAATGCACCACCAGCACGTGCTTGCTGCCCAACCGCTGCAGCACTTCGGCCAGCGGGCGGCACAGGGCCTGGGTGAACACGCCGACCACCTGGTGCTTCACACCGGCCGGATTCGTAAGCGGGCCCAGCATGTTGAACAGGGTGCGCAGGCCCAACTCACGGCGCGGGCCAGCGGCGTACTTCATTGCCTTGTGATGGCTCTGGGCAAACATGAAGCCGATGCCCAGGCTGTCGATACAGCGGGCGACCTGCACCGGGGTCAGGTTCAGGTAGATGCCAGCGGCTTCCAGCAGGTCGGCGCTACCGCTCTTGCCCGAGACCGCACGGTTACCGTGCTTGGCCACCGGGCAACCGGCCGCGGCGAGCACAAACGAGGAGGCGGTGGAGACGTTGAAGATGTTGGCGCCATCGCCACCAGTGCCGACGATATCGACCACCCCATCGAGGCTCTTCAGCTCGACCTTGTCGGCCAGCTCACGCATCACCGACACCGCGCCGACGATCTCGTCGATGCTCTCGCTTTTCATGCGCATGCCCATCAGGAAGGCGCCGATCTGCGCCTCACTGCATTGACCGGTCATGATCTGACGCATGACGTCGCTCATTTCTTCGGTGGACAAGTCCAGATGACCGACGATGCGGCTCAGCGCGCTCTTGATATCCATGTTCGATCCTTAGCGGCGGCCGCCGGTCTGCTTGAGGAAGTTGGCGAACAGCTCGTGGCCCTGCTCGGTGAGGATGGACTCGGGGTGGAACTGCACCCCTTCGATATTCAGGGTCTTGTGGCGCAGGCCCATGATCTCGTCGACCGTACCGTCTGCATGGGCAGTCCAGGCAGTGACCTCCAGGCAATCGGGCAGGGTTTCACGCTTGACCACCAGGGAGTGGTAGCGAGTCACGGTCAGCGGGTTGTTGAGGCCGGCGAACACGCCCAGGTCGCGGTGCAGCACGGGGCTGGTCTTGCCGTGCATCACCTGGCGGGCACGCACGACGTCGCCGCCAAATGCCTGGCCGATGGACTGGTGGCCCAGGCAGACGCCCAGAATCGGCAGTTTGCCAGCAAAGTGCAGGATCGCCTCGATCGACACACCCGCCTCGCTCGGCGTGCAGGGGCCAGGGGAGACAACGATGCGCTCCGGGTTGAGGGCTTCGATTTCAGCGATGGTCATTTCGTCATTGCGAATGACCTTGACCTCGGCACCTAGCTCGCCGAGGTATTGGACGACGTTGTAAGTGAATGAGTCGTAGTTGTCGATCATCAGTAACATCGGGCTAAACCTCTTGAATCTACTGACTTCAGAATACGAACCTTCCTACACCGCCCGCAGCATGGCATTGCCACTAAGGGCATTCGGAAACGGATAAGAAGGCAAACAGAAACGGGCCGGGCTGGCCGGCAGGAGATAAAGTCAGGCGCGCCAACGCCAACGGGCGTGGGCCTTGATAACGCGCATCAAGAGTTTGCTGACGATCAACACAGGATAGGTCTCGCTCATACGTCCCGGCACAGTAGCCTACCGGGGCGATGGGCGCAATATGCCTGTAAACACGGGGAAACGAATGGACTTGGGAGACAAGCCCCGCGATTTGCTATGGTCGATCGGGTAGTCCTCATAAAAACAAAGAAAAGGATGTTCTCTGATGCGAAAAGCTCCCTTGTTGCGCTTTACCCTCGCCTCTTTGGCCCTGGCCTGCAGCCAGGCATTCGCTGCCCCTTCCCCTTATTCGACCTTGATCGTATTTGGCGACAGCCTGAGTGATGCCGGCCAATTTCCTGACCTGACCGGCGGTACGGCAGGCCAGCGTTTCACCAACCGCGATGCCGACGGTAACTTCGCGCCGGTTTCGCCGATGATTCTTGGCGGTCGGCTGGGCATCGGGCAAGACCAACTCAACCCCTCCACGTCGGTCGGCATCCGGCCTGATGGCAACAACTGGGCAGTGGGCGGCTACACGACACAGCAGATTCTCGATTCGATCACCGAGTCATCGAAAGTGATCGTCCCCCCCAATGGACCGGCGCCAGGCTTTGTCTTCCGTGAACGCCCCGGCTACCTGGCCAATGGCCTGCGCGCCGACCCCAACGCGCTCTATTACCTCACCGGTGGCGGTAACGACTTCCTCCAGGGCCTGGTGAACAGCCCCGCCGATGCCGCCGCTGCTGGAGGACGGCTGGCTGCCAGCGCCCAAGCCCTGCAACAAGGCGGCGCCCGCTACATCATGGTCTGGTTGCTGCCCGACCTGGGCCAAACGCCGAACTTCAGCGGCACCCCGCAGCAGAACCCGCTGTCGCTGCTGTCGGGCGTGTTCAACCAGTCACTGCTCAATCAACTCGGGCAGATCGACGCCGAGATCATCCCACTGAACATTCCGGTATTACTGGGTGAGGCCTTGGCCAGCCCGACCCAATTCGGCTTGGCCAGCGGCCAGAACCTGGTCGGCACCTGCTACAGCGGTCAAGGCTGCGTCGAGAACCCGGTCTACGGCATCAACGGCGCCACTCCGGACCCAACCAAACTGCTGTTCAACGACTCGGTACACCCGACCATTGCCGGCCAGCAGTTGATAGCCGACTACGCCTACTCGATCATCTCCGCCCCCTGGGAACTGACCCTGTTGCCGGAAATGGCCCACGCCACCCTGCGCGCCCACCAGGACGAGCTGCGCAACCAGTGGCAAACGCCCTGGCAAGCCGTGGGGCAATGGCAGGCCTTCGTCGCCACCGGCGCGCAGGACCTGGACTTTGACGGCCAGCGCAGCGCGGCCAGCGGCGACGGCCGCGGCTACAACCTGACCCTGGGTGGTAGCTACCGTTTGAACGATGCCTGGCGCCTGGGCCTGGCGGGTGGCGTATACCGGCAGAAACTGGAGGCGGGTGAACAGGACTCGGACTACAAGCTCGACAGCTACCTGGCCACGGCGTTCGCCCAATACCGCCAGGACCACTGGTGGGCCGATGCTGCACTGACGGCTGGGCACTTGGACTACAGCGACCTCAAACGCACCTTCGCCCTGGGCGTAAATGACCGCAGCGAAAAAGGCGATACCGATGGCGAAGCGTGGGCGGTGACGGGCCGGCTGGGTTACAACCTGGCCGCCGAGAGCAGCCCGTGGCAACTGGCGCCGTTCATCAGCGCCGACTATGCCCGGGTCAAGGTCGATGGTTATGACGAGAAGAGCGGGCGCTCGACAGCGCTGGGCTTCGATGACCAGGAACGGACCTCGCGGCGGCTGGGCATCGGGCTGTTAGGCAGTGTGCAGGTGGCAACGGGGACGCGGCTGTTTGCCGAGGTTGCCCAGGAGCACGAGTTCGAGGATGACCAACAGGACGTGACGATGCACCTGACGACGTTGGCGGCGCACGACTTCACCCTGACCGGGTATACGCCGCACAGTGACCTCACCCGGGCCAGCTTGGGCTTGAGCCATGAGCTGATGGCAGGGGTGCATGTGCGAGGGAATTACAACTGGCGCAAGAGTGATGAGTTGACGCAGCAGGGGGTGAGCCTGGCGGTCAGCTTGGACTTCTGAGTGATTTGGGCCCTGAGGAAATGGGTTCACCCGCTCCCTCATGCCGGCGAGGGGCTGCACAGCAGCCCCCAATTCCCAGCATTACTTGGCGGACGTCTGCTCAGCCAAGGCCACCGCGCGGAACATCGCGCGGCGCTTGTTGATGGTTTCTTCCCACTCCAGCGCCGGCACGGAGTCGGCCACGATGCCGCCACCCGCCTGCACATGCAGCTCGCCGTCCTTGATCACCGCGGTACGGATGGCAATCGCGGTGTCCATGTTGCCGTTCCAGGCAAAGTAGCCCACTGCACCGCCGTAAACGCCACGCTTGACCGGCTCCAGCTCGTCGATGATCTCCATGGCGCGGATTTTCGGTGCACCCGACAAGGTGCCGGCTGGCAGAATCGCCCGCAATGCATCCATGGCGGTAAGGCCTTCACGCAGTTGCCCGGTGACGTTGGACACGATGTGCATCACGTTGGAGTAACGCTCGATCACCATCTTCTCGGTCAGACGCACGCTGCCGGTCGAGGACACACGGCCCACGTCGTTGCGGCCCAGGTCGATCAGCATCAGGTGCTCGGCAATCTCTTTCTCGTCCGACAGCAAGTCGTCTTCCAGCGCACGGTCGGCTTCTTCCGTCGCACCCCGTGGGCGCGTACCGGCGATCGGGCGCACGGTGACCAGGTTGTCCTCGACACGCACCAGCACTTCAGGCGAACTGCCGACCACATGGAAGTCGCCGAAATTGAAGAAGTACATGTACGGCGTCGGGTTGAAGCAGCGCAACGCACGGTACAGGTCGATGGGCGCAGACTTGAAGTCGATCGACATGCGCTGGGACGGCACCACCTGCATGCAGTCACCGGCCAGGATGTACTCCTTGATGCGGCCAACCGCGTTCTCGTAATCCTCGCGGGTATAGCTGGAGCGGAATTCCGGCTCGGCGGCGAGCGGGCCGCTCAGGTCCAGGCCACGGCGCGGGGTAATCGGCTGGCGCAGGGTCTCCAGCAACCCGGCCAGGCGAGCCTTGCCCTGTTCGAAGGCTTGCTCTTCGGCCGGGTCGACCAGCACGATTGCATGCATCTTGCCCGCCAGGTTGTCGAACACCACCACGGCGTCAGACACCATCAGCAGGATATCCGGCACGCCCAGCGGGTCCGGGTTCGGGCTCGCGCCCAGACGCTTCTCCACATAGCGCACGCAGTCATAGCCGAAGTAGCCGACCAGCCCACCGTTGAAACGCGGCAGCCCGGGAATATCCGCGACCTTGTAGCGGTCCTTGAACGACTCGACGAAGGCCAGCGGGTCGTCGACGTCGTGGCGCTCTACCTCGACCCCATCCTGCAAGATACTGACGTGGTAGCCATGCACACGCATCACCGTGCGCGATGGCAGGCCGATCATCGAGTAACGCCCCCACTTCTCGCCGCCCTGTACGGACTCGAGCAAATAGGAGTTGGGCTGGTCGGCCAGTTTCAGGTAGATCGACAGCGGCGTGTCGAAGTCGGCCAGGGTTTCACAGGCCAGGGGGATGCGGTTGTAGCCGGCAGCGGCCAGGCGCAGGAATTCTTCGCGGGTCATGAGTAGCCTCGTGGCAAGCAGCAGTAAGGTCAGGCAAACGGACGGGCCGGCAGGGGCCGGCGAGCAGAAGTCAGGCGCGCCAACGCCAACGGGCCAGGGCCTTGATGACTTTCATCCAGAATTTGCCAGTAACCGCCACGGTGGACTCTCTGTCTTGTGAGGCTTGAAGGTCCGCCAACGTTATCCCAGTGGCCGGGTCTGCGCAACCGGGCAGCAGTGCACGCAGGTCGTCGATCACCAGGCTCGGCGATTCGTCGTTGATCGGCCGGCCGTGGTTGTAGCCGTAGGTCAGGCCCACGCACTGCACACCGGCGGCCTTGGCGGCCAGCACATCGCTGCGCGAATCGCCGACGAACAGCGACTGTTGCGGCGTGACACCGGCCATCTGCATGACGAACAGCAGTGCCGCGGGGTCGGGTTTCTTTTGTGGCAGGGTGTCTCCGCCGATGATCCAGCGGAAGTAGCGACCGATTTTCATCTGGTCCAGCAGCGGGGCGACGAAGCGCTCGGGCTTGTTGGTGATCAGCGCCATCTCCACGCCTTGCTTGCGCAGCCAGCGCAGGGTGTCGCGTACGCCGGGGTAGACCACGGTCAGTTCATGGCTTTCGGCATAAGCCTCCATGAACAGCGCCAGCGCCTGTTCGGCCAGCGCATTGTCCACCGAGGCATGCTCGATGCCCCCGGCCAGCGCCCGGCGCACCAGCACCTGGGCACCGTTGCCAACCCAGTGGCGTACGGCGTCCAAGCCCGCTGGCGGGCGCCCAAGTTCGAGCAGCATGCGGTCCACGGCGGCGGCCAGGTCTGGCACGGAGTCGATCAGGGTACCGTCCAGATCGAACATCACCAGCCTTGGCAGCGTCCCTGGGAACAGCTGCTCGAAGCCGCTCATGGGCGGGCCTGGGCCAGTTCGGCGCGCATTTTGGCGATGACTTCCTGATAGTCCGGGGCATTGAAGATGGCCGAACCGGCGACGAAGGTGTCAGCGCCAGCAGCGGCGATTTCGCGGATATTGTTGACGTTGACGCCACCGTCGATTTCCAGACGGATATCACGGCCACTGGCGTCGATCAGCGCGCGCGCCTCACGCAGCTTGTCGAGGGTGCCCGGGATGAACTTCTGCCCGCCAAAGCCTGGGTTGACGCTCATCAGCAGGACCATGTCGACTTTGTCCATCACATACTTGAGCACATCCAGGCTGGTCGCCGGGTTGAACACCAGGCCGGCCTTGCAACCACCGTCGCGGATCAGCTGCAGCGAGCGGTCGATGTGCTGGCTGGCTTCCGGGTGGAAGGTGATGTAAGTGGCGCCGGCATCGATGAAGTCGCCGATGATACGGTCGACCGGGCTGACCATCAGATGCACATCGATCGGGGCGGTCACGCCGTACTTGCGCAGGGCGGTGCACACCATCGGGCCGATGGTCAGGTTGGGGACGTAGTGGTTGTCCATCACATCGAAGTGAACGATGTCGGCACCCGCGGCCAGCACCTTGTCGACGTCCTCGCCCAAGCGGGCGAAATCGGCGGAGAGAATGGAGGGGGCAATAGCGTAGGGCTGCATGGCGCACCTGTAGGTCAGAATCACGGTGGCGCGCATTGTAACTCAGGCGAACGGGTAGAGGCTGATTGGTATCAATCCGTGTCGACCGGCTGTTTCAACCTGTGCCGGCCTCTTCGCGATCCGACTTGCCCCGCGAAGAGGCCGGCACTGGCAACCTCAATCAAGCAGGCTGCTGAGTTCTCAGCTTCTCGCTACGCCCACGCAACCACTCCAGGGTCAGCAGCAGCACCACCGAAAACGCGATCAGCAACGTGGCCGCCGCCGCAATGGTCGGGCTCAGGTTCTCGCGGATTCCGCTGAACATCTGCCGTGGCAAGGTCGCCTGCTCAGGCCCGGCGAGGAACAACGTCACCACCACCTCGTCGAACGACGTCGCAAAGGCAAACAGCGCACCCGAGATCACCCCCGGGGCGATCAACGGCAGCGTTACCCGGCGGAACGCCACCAGCGGCGAAGCGCCCAGGCTAGCCGCCGCGCGCACCAGGTTGTAGTTGAAGCCCTGCAACGTCGCCGACACGGTGATGATGACGAACGGCACACCCAACACCGCATGCACCAGGATCAACGAGGTAAAGCTGTTGCCCATCCCCAGTGGCGCGAAGAACAGGTAACTGGCCACACCGATGATCACCACCGGCACCACCATCGGCGAAATCACCAGCGCCATCACCAGCGACTTGCCCGGGAAGTCGCCGCGGGTCAGGCCAATCGCCGCCAACGTACCGAACACCATCGCCAGCACCGTGGCCGCCGGGGCGACGATGATGCTGTTCTTCAGCGCCCGCATCCACTCGGCAGAGCCGAAGAAGTCCTGGTACCACTGCAGTGAAAAGCCCTGCAACGGGTACACCAGAAAGCTGCCACTGTTGAACGACAGCGGCACGATCACCAGCACCGGCAAGATCAGAAACAGCAGGATCAAGCCGCAAAGAATGCGCAGGCTGTAGTACCAGACCCGCTCCACGGGTGACATGTAAGGGCTCAGCATGACAAGGCTCCTCAGCTCAGGCGCAGGCGGCTGGCGCCGACCAGCCAGCTATAGATCAGGTACAACAGCACGGTCGCCAGCAGCAGCAGGCCGCCCAGCGCGGTCGCCATGCCCCAGTTGATGCTGGTGTTGGTGTAGAAGGCCACGAAGTAGCTGACCATCTGGTCGTTCGGGCTGCCCAGCAATGCCGGGGTGATGTAGTAGCCGATCGCCAGGATGAACACCAGCAGGCAGCCCGCGCCAACACCGGCGTAGGTCTGCGGGAAGTACACCCGCCAGAAGCTGGCGAACGGGTGGCAACCCAGCGAGATGGCCGCACGCATGTAGCTGGGCGAAATGCCCTTCATCACGCTGTACAGCGGCAGGATCATGAACGGCAGCAGGATATGGACCATCGAGATGTACACACCGGTGCGGTTGAACACCAGCTCCAGCGGTTCATCGATGATGCCCATGGCCATCAGCGCACTGTTGATCAACCCGCCCGACTGCAGCAGCACGATCCACGCCGCCACCCGCACCAGGATCGAGGTCCAGAACGGCAGTAGCACCAGAATCATCAGCAGGTTGCTCTGCCGGGCCGGCAGATTGGCCAGCAAGTACGCCAGCGGGTAGGCCAGCACCAGGCAGATGGCGGTGATCACCACCCCCATCCACAGGGTGCGGGCAAAGATATCCAGGTAAATGGCTTGGTCAGGCGTGGCCTTGGCCAGCTCGCCAAGGTCATCGATACGGTGGTCGAGCGACGCCAGCAGGTAGAACGAGGTGACCGAGCTGGTATTGCGGCGGATCGCCTGCCAGTAGGCGGGGTCGCCCCAACGCTCATCGAGGGTTTGCAGTGCTTCTTTATAAGAGGCAGGTTCAGCCTTGAACGGCAACGCTCGTGCGGTCTTGGTCAACAGGCTGCGGTAGCCCGCCAGTTCCATGTTCAGGCGCTTGGAGAGGTCGCCCAGGGTCTGGTTCTTGCGCGACTCGGCCAGGTCCTGGCTCAGTGCCTTGTATACCGCCTCACCGGGCAAGCTCTTGCCATCCCACTGCGACACCGCTTCGACGGTACGCGGCAGGCCGGCGACCACCTCCGGGTTGCCGACGCTCTTGTACAACAGCGCGGCGATCGGCACCAGAAACACCAGCAGAAGGAACAGCGCCAGCGGCGCGATCAACGCCTGCGCCTTCCAGCGGTTGACCCGCTCGGCGTGCTTGAGGCGCTGCTTGAGACTTGGACCTGCGCCTTCGTTGAGGGGCACTGCAATGGCCATGGCGAACTCCGTAAAAACCGGCTGAAATCAGGGCTGCTGCGCAGCCATCGCCGGCAAGCCGGCTCCCACAGATACAGCGCTGGGCTCAGGCGCTACGCCTGGCCTGTGGGAGCCAGCTTGCCGGCGATGAGCCGCGTAGCGGCTCCTTGTCGTTTACTTCTTCGCCGCCCAGGCGTTGAAGCGTTGCTCCAGCTGCTCGCTGTTGTCAGCCCAGAAGCCCACGTCGATCTGCACCTGGTTGGCAATGTTTTCAGGCGTGGTCGGCATGTCTTTCTTCACCTCGTCCGACAGCAGGCTCACGGCCCTGGAGTTGGCCGGGCCGTAGGCGATGTTCTCGGAGTAGGTTTTCTGCTGCTCGGGCTGAACGCTGTAGGCGATGAACTTCTTCGCCTCTTCGACGTTCTTGGCGCCTTTTGGAATTGCCCAGGCATCGAAGTCGTAGATGCCGCCGTTCCACACCACCTTGAGGTTGCTCTCTTTCTGCACGGCGGCGATCCGGCCGTTATAGGCCGAGCTCATGACCACGTCGCCCGAGGCCAGGAACTGCGGCGGTTGGGCGCCGGCTTCCCACCACTGAATGCTGGGTTTGAGTTCATCGAGCTTCTTGAAGGCGCGGTCTTGGCCTTCCTTGGTTGCCAGCACCTTGTACACATCCTTGGGCGCAACGCCGTCGGCCATCAAGGCGAATTCCATCGTGTACTTGGCACCTTTGCGCAGGCCACGTTTGCCCGGGAACTGCTTGGTGTCCCAGAAATCGGCCCAGCTGGTAGGCGCAGTCTTGAGCTTGTCGGCGTTGTAGGCCAATACCGTCGACCAGACGAAGAAGCCCACGCCGCATTGCTGGATGGCACCCGGCACATAGTCGGCTGCATCGCCGAACAGCGCAGGGTCGAGTTCTTCGAACATGCCCTCGTCGCACCCGCGAGACAGCTCTGGCGACTCGACTTCCACCAGGTTCCAGGACACGCTCTTGGTGTCGACCATGGCCTTGACCTTGGCCATTTCACCGTTGTACTCACCGGCGACGATCTTACCGTTACCCGCCTTTTCCCAAGGCTCGTAGAACGCCTTGACCTGGGCGGCCTTGTTGGCGCCACCGAAAGAGATCACCGTCAGGTCGGCCGCCATGGCCTGGCCAGCGGCGAACAGCCCCAGGGCCAGGGCGGTCAGTTTCAACTGCTTGCGCATTATTATTCTCTCCACAGTACAGGGTTGGTGAAGCAATCCATCAATGGGCTTCGGCAATCGGATCGAGCGCGCGGGCGTGCTCCACCTCCCAGCCCAGCGGTACCACATCGCCCACGGCCAGCGCCGGGTCGAGCTCGGCGATCGGCTGCTTCACGAAGAAGTCGGCCTTGCCACAGACTTCCAGGCGTACCCGTACGTGGTCGCCCAGGTAAATGAACTCGGCCACACGGCCAGAGAAGCGGTTGACGCAATTTTCGCTGTGGCCATTGAGGCGCACCCGTTCCGGGCGGATCGACAAGGTCACCGGCTCGCCGGCCTGGCCGACATTCACCGCCAGCGCCTCGACCCGCTCGCCCCGCGCCAGCTGCACCTGGCAGCGATGGCCATCACTGGCCAGCAGGGTGCCGTTGATGCGGTTGTTCTCACCGATGAAGTTGGCGACGAAGGTGTTGCACGGCTTTTCATAGAGGGTGCGTGGGTCGGCGATCTGCTGGATTTCGCCCTGGTGGAACACCGCCACCCGGTCAGACATGGTCAGCGCCTCGCCCTGGTCGTGGGTCACATACACCACAGTCACCCCCAGGCGCTGGTGGATATGCTTGATCTCCATCTGCATGTGTTCACGCAGCTGCTTGTCGAGTGCGCCCAGGGGTTCGTCCATCAGCACCAGCTGTGGCTCGAACACCAGGGCCCGCGCCAGGGCCACCCGCTGCTGCTGGCCACCGGACAGCTGGCCGGGGTAGCGCTTGGCGAAGGCATTGAGCTGCACCATGTTGAGCACACGCTTGACCCGCTCGCTGATGTCGGTCTTGCTCAGGTTGCGCACGGTCAGCGGGAAGGCCAGGTTCTCGGCCACGGTCATGTGCGGGAACAGCGCGTAGTTCTGGAACACCATGCCGATGTCGCGCTTGTGCGGCGGCACGTTGTTGATCGAGCGCCCGGCCAGCTGGATCTCGCCGGCGGTGGGGGTTTCGAAACCGGCCAGCATCATCAGGCTGGTGGTCTTGCCCGAGCCGGACGGGCCGAGCAAGGTGAGGAACTCGCCCTTGCGGATGTCCAGGTTGAGGTCTTTGACGATCAGCGACTCGCCGTCGTAGCTCTTCTGCACACCACGGAAGCTGACCAGCGTTTCGCTGGTTGCAGCGTTCGAATTCGCCTCGCTCATGCCTGCACCTTCTTGTTGGATGACTGCGTAGGCAAAGACTAGACAAGACGCAAACGCCCGAAAATCGGGGGTACTGAGAGAATGCCATCATCCAGATGGAAGATTCTGTGTAGGGATTGCCCTACAAGAATGACGGGATTGGAATAGACCTCAGGCACACCACTTCACCTTGTGGGAGCGGGCTTGCCCCGCGAATGCGCCACCCCAGGCAATGAGGTTGAGCTTGCCGGCCCTTTCGCGGGGCAAGCCCGCTCCCACAGTACTCGCTCATTGCCAACCGTCAGGCCATGTCGCAACCAGAACACTCAGACCAGCTTGTGCTCCATGGCGTACTTCACCAGTTCCGCCAGCGAGTTCACCTTGAGCTTCTGCATCAACCGCGCCTTATGGGTACTGATAGTCTTGCTCGACAGCGCCAGTTGCTGGGCAATGTCGTTGACGTTGGCGCCCTGGGCCAGGCGCTCGAACACCGAAAATTCCCGCTCCGAGAGCAGGGTGTGCAACGGCCGGGACTCGGTCAGGCCCACCTCGAAGACCATGCGGTCGGCCAGCGCTGGGTCGATGTAGCGCCCGCCCCCGGCAACCCGCCGAATAGCGGTCAGCAACAAGGCAGGGTCACTGTCCTTGGTGGCATAACCTGCGGCACCGGCCTTGAGCGCCCGCGCCGCCATCTGCGCCTCGTCATGCATCGACAGCATCAGGATCGCCGGAGGGTCGTTCAGGGCGCGGATTCTGGGGATGGCCTCAAGGCCGCTGACGCCGGGCATCGAGATATCCAGCAACACCACTTCACACGGCATATGGCGCAAGGCTTCGAGCAACTGCTCGCCATTGCCGGCCTCGCCCACCACTTGCATGTCCTTGGCCAGGCCAATCAATTGCTTGATGCCTTCACGGACAATGGTGTGGTCTTCCGCCACCAGCACTCGAATCACGATCGGTCTCCTACTCCAACGGAATGGCCACGCTCAGGCTGGTGCCCTCGCCCGGTTCACTGTCCAGCGTCATGCTGCCACCCAGCATCAGCACGCGCTCGCGCACGCCCACCAGGCCGAACGAGGTGGGCCGGGTCTGATCGCGGCAAAAACCCGTGCCGTCGTCGCTGACGGTCATGCGCAATTGCCCCGCTTCACGCACCAGCTCGATCTCTACGCTGTGCGCCTGGGCATGGCGCATGACGTTGGTCAGCGCCTCCTGAAGGATACGAAACAGCCCGGTCGCCTTGGCATCACTCAATGCTGGCAGATTATCCGGTACCTGCACCAGGCAGGGAATCTGTGTACGCGCCTCGAAACGCCGTGCTTGCCACTCGATGGCCGAGGCGATACCGGCGTCGAGAATGGGCGGGCGCAATGCCGTGGCCACATCGCGCACCAGCTGGAACAGCTGCGCGATCAGGCGCTTCATGCTCGACAAACGCTCGTTAAGGCCCGGGTCCAGCTCGGCAAAGGCCAGCTCACACATCGAGACTTCGAGCTTGAGCACGGTCAGCATCTGCCCCAGCTCATCGTGCACTTCGCGGGCGATGCGGGCCTTTTCTTCTTCGCGCACGCTCTCCAGGTGCGCCGACAGTTCGCGCAGTTGCTCTTGGGAGCGCGCCAACGCCAGTTCTGCCCGCTTGCCCTGGGTGATGTCCCAGACAATACCGTCCCACACCACCCGGCCATCGGCCAGGCGCCGGGTACTGGCCTTGATGTCGGCCCAACGCTGTTCCCCCTGGCGCGTGAGGATGCGCCCTTGCCAGGACCAGTCCTGGTTGCTGGCCAGGGCCAGGTCCTGCACCCGGTGATAGTCGCTGCGGTCTTCGGGGTGCACCAGGTTGCGCAGGCCCATGTGGGGGTGCTGGATTTCGGCAGGTGCGTAGCCGACCAAGGCCTCGCTGCCTTCGCTAATGTAGGGGAACTCCAGGTCGCCTTCGGCCGGGTCACGTTCCAGCCGGAACACCAGCCCCGGCACGTTGCCGGCGATGCCTTTGAGGCGCGCTTCACTTTCGCGCAGCGCTGCCAGTGCGCGGTGGCGCTCGGTGACATCAGCGATGTACACCACCAGGTACTCGGCATCACGAAAACGCAGGAAGCTTAACGAAAGCTCCACCGGCAACACGCTGAGGTCGGCGCGCTGGCAGTGGGTCTCGAATTGCCCCACACCCCCTTCCCCCGCCCGCGCGCCGCGCCAAAGCTCCAACCAGCGGTCCATGTTCAGGTTTGGCTCGAAGTCGCTCAGCGGGCGCTCCAGCAACGCGCCCTCACCATAGCCCAGCATGCGCTCTGCGGCATGGTTGGCATAACGGACATGGCTGTCCCAATTGACCCACAAAATGCCCACGGTGCTCTGGTCGATGGCGAACTGGCTCAGCCGCAGCGCCTCTTCACGCACTTGGCGCTCAGCCAGGTTCTCACGGGTGGCCAGCAGGCTACGTTCCAGTTGGCGCTGCTGGCGGCGCTGCCAGATCAACGTGGCCAGCGCACACAGCAACAACATGCCAAACAGCATGGCGAGGTTTTGCCAGAAGCCTGCCGACTCGCTCAAGCGTGGGTACTTGGGTTGCAACCAGCGTTGGTGAAGTTGCTCCAAGGCCTTGGCCGGCATGGCCTGCAGGCCCCGTTCGAGCACGTCGGCCAGCAACGGCCAGTCGCGCCGCGAACCCACCCGCAGCAGCTGCGGCAGGCCAATATCGCCAACCACCGCCAGCTCGCCGAACTCGCTTTCACGCGACAGGCGGCTGAGCTGGGCTTCATCGAGCACCGCGTAGCTGGCCTGGCCACCGACGATCAACTGCAAGGCCTCGCGCTCGTTGGGCACGCCCTGCAAGTTGAGCGTGCCGTAGTTGCTGCGCAGGTAGTCCGCCAACGGGCTGGGCATGCGCACCGCGACGCGCTGATCGGGTTCGAGTTTTTCCAGCTCGACGGCCATGGCGCCTGTGCGTGGGCCGACCACCAACTGTGGCACGCGCATGTACGGGTCGCTGAACAGCCACAGGCGCAGGCTTGCCGGGGTTTGTGTCAGGCCGGGGGCGAAATCGATTTCACCGGCCTGCAACGCGTGCTCGAGGCTGGCCTGGTCGGCAAAGTTGCGCCAGGTGAGGTCCAGCCTCAGTGCCTGCGCCAACGCGTTCACCAACTCGACGTTGGCCCCGTACAGTTGCTGCAAGCGCCGGTCGAACTGCGCATAAGGCGCTTGCAGCACCAGGCCGACGCGCAGGCTGCGGTGGGTGTCCAACCACTGCTGTTGCGCGGGCTCAAGGGCAACGCTCGGCACGGTTTCAGGCCTTGCCAAGGCGATCAAGGGTAGCCACAAGCAGCCGATAACCAACAGGCGACGCATTCGCTTCATCTACACGCTCGTCTTGGCAAGGGCGGCCCTAACATGGCCGTCACGGGCAAATACTATTAGGCTGCCGGTATCATTCTGGCCTTGGGTTGACGCATGTCCACACTTTATCGCACGACGCTGGCAATGTGCTGCCTAGCCTCGATCCTTCCGCTCGGCGCCATGGCCGCCGACGCTGAAAAACCACCGACCACCGCCGAGGCCCCACCGGCCGAAGCCACCCGCCCGCCCCTGCTGGAACGCAGCCAGGAAGACGCCCTGGCCCTGGAACGCCTGGTACCCAAGGCCGAGCAGCAAACCCTGCAGGCAGGTGCCGAAAGCTTCCTGGCACTGTGGAAGCCGGCCAACAGCAACGACCCCAAAGGTGCGGTGATCCTCGTGCCCGGTGCCGGTGAAACGGCCGACTGGCCGAACGCCGTCGGCCCGTTGCGGCGCAAGTTCCCCGATGTGGGCTGGCACAGCCTCAGCGTCAGCCTGCCCGACCTGCTTACCGACAGCCCGCAGGCGCGTGTCGAAGCCAAGCCCGCAACGGCCCCTGCCAAGGACGAGGGCGAAACAGCCCCCGCCAAAGACACACCGACCGATGCCAATGCCAACGTCGCCCAGGCGACTGCCGCCGACCCCGACACGGCAGAAAGCACCGATGCCGCACAGGCCAGCGAGCAGAATGACCCGGCCGACGCCGAACGTATCTTCGCCCGCCTCGACGCGGCGGTGGCTTACGCGCAACAGCATGACTCACGCAGCATCGTGCTGATCGGCCATGGCAGTGGCGCGTACTGGGCAGCCCGCTACCTGAGCGAGAAACAACCCGCGCAGGTGCAAAAGCTGGTGATGATCGCCGCGCAGACGCCGGCCCGGGTGGAACATGACCTGGAAAGCCTCGCGCCGACCCTCAAGGTGCCGACCGCCGACGTGTATTACGCCACCCGCACGGGCGATCGCCGTGCAGCGGAACTGCGCTTGCAGGCCAGCAAACGGCAGAAGGACAGCCAGTACCGCCAGTTGTCGCTGATTGCCATGCCCGGTAACAAGGCCGCTGAACAGGAACAATTGTTCCGCCGGGTGCGCGGGTGGATGAACCCGCAAGAGTGAGCTGAAATCGATGGGGGTGCTTTGCACCCCTTTCGCGACACAAGGCCGCTCCCACAAGTTCGCGCAAAGCCCGAGGGATGCACAGCACTTGTGGGAGCGGCCTTGCGCCGCGAAAAGGGGCGCAAAGCGCCCCCGCTTTTCTACAAACCCCGCCGCTTGCGAATCAGCGCATACGCCTGATGCAACTCCCGGGTCCGCTCGGTCGCTGCACGCACCTGGGCATCCGTGGCACCGCTGCCCGCCAGCTTGTCCGGGTGATGGCGGCTAACCAGCCGGCGATAAGCCTGCTTGACCTTGTCGCCCTCGGTATCTGCCTCCACGGCCAGCAGGCGCATGGCTGCCGCGTAGGTCATGGTGCCGCCGTCCAGCCCGGACTTGCGCGGCTCGTACTCAAGCGACATGGCTTGCACCTGCCGCCGGCTCAAGCCCAGCGTCTGCCCCCAGTCCAACAGCAAGTCGCGCTCTTTGGCGCCGACCTTGCCGTCGGCCCAGACCATGCGCCAACAGGCGCGCAAGGTCCCTTCGGCGGCGTGCGGCTGCTCGCGGATACGACGCAGATGGCCGGCCAGTCGGTCCTTGCCGGCCTTGCCGCGGTTGAACGCGGCAATCGCCCGCAGCCGGGCCGCGTCGGCCAGGTCCAGGCGCACCATCTCTTGGCGTGCCTGCTGAATATGCTGCTCGGCAACCCGGCCATCGCACTTGGCCAGCCTGCCCAGCAGCACGAACAGCAATTCTTCGTCACGCAAGGCCGGGCGCCCGCCCAAGCGCTCGCGCAGGTCCTCCCAGCCGCGCACCTGCAGGCGCCGGTCCATGGCCTGCCCTACCAGGGCACCGAGCAGGGCGCCCGGGATGCTGGCGACGGCAAAACCGGCACCGGCACCTATTACCGTGCTTGGCCACCACATGTCAGGCGCGCTCGCCGATCAGGCGTTCAGCCTGCGCCAGGCGCTCGAGCGTACCGACGTCGACCCAATGGCCACGGTAGTGCTCACCACTGACCTTGCCCTGCGCCATGGCCTGACGCAGCAGGGGTGCCAGCTTGAAAGCACCCGGCTGGCAACCGGCGAACAACGCCGGGTCCAGCACCGACAGGCCACTGAAGGTCAGGGTACCCGGTGCGTCGTCGCCATCCACGACCTGCTGGGCTACCAGGCGGAAGTCGCCACGGCCGTGATGGCCAGGGTTGTCGACCAGCACCAGATGCGCCAGGCCCGCAAGCGGCGCTTTCAGGCGAGCGAAATCGTAGTCGGTCCAGACGTCACCATTGATCAGCAGAAACGGCGCCTCGCCCAGCAACGGCAGGGCCTTGAAGATCCCGCCACCGGTTTCCAGCGGCTCGCCCTCGGGTGAATAGCGGATGCTCAGGCCGAAGCGGCTGCCATCGCCCAGGTGGTCTTCGATCTGCTGGCCGAGCCAGGCATGGTTGATCACCACCTCGGTAACCCCCGCAGCCGCCAAGGCACGCAGGTGGTATTCGATCAGCGGCTGACCGGCGACGGGCAACAGGGGTTTGGGGGTATGCAAGGTCAAAGGGCGCATGCGCTCGCCCTTGCCTGCCGCCAGGATCATCGCCTTCATGCACGCGCTCCGGCCTGGAGTTCCGCGATCAGTTCACCCAGCTCCGCCAACTCGGGGCGGCGCTGGATCACTTCATCTATATAGGCGAAGAAGCGCGGGACGTCTGTCAGGTAGCGTGGCTTGCCGTCGCGGTGGCAGATGCGGGCGAAAATACCGATGACCTTGAGGTGGCGCTGCACGCCCATCAGGTCGCTGGCGCGGTGGAACGCCTCGAAGTCGGCCTGTACCGGAATGCCGGCCGCCTGCGCCTTTTGCCAGTAATCCCGCAGCCAGGCTTCGACACGGGCCTGTGGCCAGCTGAGGAAGGCATCCTTGAACAGGCAGGTGATGTCATAGGTGACCGGGCCGTAAACGGCGTCCTGGAAGTCCAGCACACCTGGGTTTGGCGTGCTCTGCATCAGGTTGCGCGGCATGTAGTCGCGGTGCACCAGCACCTTGGGCTGGGCCAGGGCACTGTCGATCAGCGCCTGGCTCACACGCTGCCAGGTGGCTTGCTGGGCTTCGGTGAGGGTCAGGCCAAGCGCCCGCCCGACGTACCACTCCGGGAACAGTTCGACTTCACGGCGCAGCAGGGCGTCGTCATAGCTCGGCAATGGCGCGTTCATCGGCAGGCGCTGGAACGCCAGCAGCGCATCAATGGCGTCACTGAACAGAGCATCGGCGTTGTCGGCATCAATGATGTCCAGGTATGTCTGATGGCCCAGGTCGTCCAGCAGCAGGAAGCCGCGCTCCAGGTCTTCGGCATGGATCACTGGCACATGCACACCGGCACTGGCCAGCAGGTGATCGATGGCGACGAACGGTCGGCAGTTCTCCTGCGGCGGCGGGGCGTCCATGATCACGAAACTGCGCCCAGCGCCCTGCCAGCGGAAGTAGCGACGGAAGCTCGCATCGCTACTGGCGGCCGTCAGGCTACCTGCTGGCACTTCGCCCCAGGCGTTTTTCAGAAAAAGATTGTTGAGCTGCTCATCGAGCCAGACAGTCAGTTGTTGCAAGCGTACATCGTGATCAGGCATTACAAGGGTCTCCGACGGCCCTAGCCGTCAAGCGGGTCATGCTTTATTATCCAGCATCTTTTTCAGACCATCGAGAGGCGTGCGGCCCCACACGCGGGCAGATGGCACGCAGGAAGCCCGGACTAATAAGATGGCATTGAAATCCCCCGCGTTTCGTAGAAAGTTTCCGTTGCTGGTCACCGGCGGTTTGCTGGCACTGCAACCTCTGGCCACGTCGTACGTCGTGGCAGCCGAACAGTTCGACTGCCAAGTGTCCGCCTCCGGCGGTTGGGACTGCAAGCCCAAGACTCCAGTCAACAACCTGCCGCCGCGTCCGGTGCACGAGGGTGCTGCCCTCAGTTCCGGCACCGAGGCCCAGGCGGCCGAGGCCGAAACCGCGGACAAACCGATGCTGGTCACCGAGGCCAAGGGCCGTGGCCTGAAGTCGCGCAGCGAAGACTACAGCCACCTGGACTGGGTCCCCCGTGACAAGCTCACCGCAGCCCAGCTGGCCGAAACCGGCCCGTACTGCGGTGGCGCGTACATCGAGCCGACCCGCCCAGGCATGGCCGACACCACGCCCAAGGACGAATCGCCGACCTACATCAATGCCAAGGTTTCCAAGTACCAGCAGGAGCAGCAGATCGCTACCCTCGCCGGTAACGTGGTCATGCGCCAAGGCAGCATGCAGGCCGAGGCCGACGAGGCCAACCTCTACCAGACCGAGAACCGTGGCGAGCTCAAGGGCAACGTCAAGATCCGTGACAACGGCTCGCTGGTAGTGGGTGACGAGGCGCAGATCCAGCTCGACACGGGTGAAGCCCAGGTCGACAACGCCGAATACGTGATGCACAAGTCGCACATTCGCGGCAACGCCCTGTACGCCAAGCGTGGCGAAAACGCCATCATCCGTCTAAAAGACGGTACGTACACCACCTGCGAACCGGGCAGCAACGCCTGGCAGCTGAAGGGCAACAACATCACCCTGAACCCGGCGACCGGCTTCGGTACCGCGACCAACGTTACCTTGCGGGTCAAGGATTTCCCGGTGTTCTACACACCGTACATCTACTTCCCGATCGACGACCGTCGCCAGTCCGGCTTCCTGCCGCCGTCGTTCAGCAGCAGCAGCGACACCGGCTTCATGCTGGTCACGCCGTACTACTTCAACCTGGCGCCCAACTATGACGCCACGTTGTACCCGCGCTACATGACCAAGCGCGGCCTGCTGATGGAAGGTGAGTTCCGTTACCTGACCCCATCCAGCGAAGGCCAGTTCGGCGGCGCGTACCTGAACGACAAGGACGACGACCGTAAAGACCAGACTGACTACAAAGATCAGCGCTGGATGGTCAACTGGCAGCACAAGGGCGGGCTGGACGAGCGCCTGATGACCGAGGTGGACTACACCGACATCAGCGACCCGTTCTACTTCCAGGACCTGGAGTCCGACCAGATCGGCGTCGAAAGCCGTGACCTGCTCAACCAGCAGGGTGCACTGACCTACCGTGGCGACAGCTATACCGCACGGTTGAACGTGCATGCCTACGAGATGGCGACCATCTCGCAAATCACGCCGTATGACCGTCTGCCGCAGATCACCCTCAATGGCGCACTGCCGTTCCAGCCGGGTGGTTTGAATTTTGGGTATGAGACTGAAGCGGTTCGCTTTGATCGTGACCTGAAAAACGACTTCGTACTCGACAAAGATGGCAACCCTGACGCAAGTGCCGGCGTTCCTGGCCGTCGACTGGACGAGAACATCTTCGGTGTTGCCCGCGCCAACGGCACGCGACTGAACGTTGCCCCGTCCATGAGCTTGCCTATGCAAGCCAGCTACGGCTACATCACGCCGAAGCTTAAGTACATGTACACCCACTATGACCTCGATCTGGATGGCAAGGGCAAGAGCGACATCGCCAACAACCCAGCCTCGGTCGCGCTCAACGGCGACTTCAACAGCAGCCTGAACCGCGATGTTCCGATTTTCAGCGTCGACAGCGGCCTGTACTTCGATCGCAACACGTCGATGTTCGGTACCAACTACCGCCAGACCCTCGAACCGCGCATGTTCTACCTCTACGTCCCTTACGAGGACCAGAAGGACATCCCGCTGTTCGACTCGGGCGAAACCCTGTTCAGCTACGACTCGCTGTTCCGCGACAACCGCTTCAGCGGTACCGACCGCATCGGCGACGAGAACAAGCTGTCGCTGGGCGTGACCACGCGCTGGATCGAAGACAACGGCTTCGAGCGTCAGAGCTTCAGCATCGGTCAGGCGCTGTACTTCAAGGACCGCAAGGTCCAACTGCCAGGCATCGACTACCGCACCCGCAAGGACTCGCAGTCTGACGTGTCGCCGTACGCACTGCTGTACAGCTACAACTTCAACCGCGACTGGCGCTTCAATTCGGACTTCAACTGGGACCCGGACAGCCGCAGCACCCGCTCGGGCAGCGCGATGTTCCACTACCAGCCTGAAGACAATCCGAACAAGATCGTCAACCTCGGCTACCGCTACCGCAACGACACCATTGCCTACGACTCGACCACGGGTACCTGGAAAGTGGGTGGCGGCGACTACGGCACGCCCGGTGATCCGAACTACATCAAGGATTACTACAAGATCCAACAGCATGACTTCTCGGTCATCTGGCCGATCGTTCCACAGTGGAGCGTGATCGCTCGCTGGCAGCATGACTACAACCGCAACCGCACCCTGGAAGCCATGGGCGGTTTCGAATACGACAACTGCTGCTGGAAGCTGCGCCTGGTCAACCGTTACTGGATCGACTACGACGACTTCAGCCAGGCACTCCCGCAGAACGAAAAAGGCGACCACGGTATCTTCCTGCAGATCGTGCTGAAAGGCCTCGGTGGTGTAGTAGGCAACAAGGTCGAATCTTTCCTCGACGAAGGCATTCAAGGTTACCGTACACGTGAAGACCAAGCTTATTGATCGTCTGCGCCCAGTGTTGCTGGGCGCTGCATTGCTGAGTGGCGCGGTGCATGCCGCGGTACAACCCCTGGACAAAGTGGTGGCCATCGTCGACAACGACGTGGTCATGCAGAGCCAACTGGACCAGCGCGTCCACGAAGTTCAGCAAACCATCGCCAAGCGTGGCGCCGGCGTGCCACCGACCAGCGCTCTGGAACAGCAGGTGCTCGAGCGCCTGATCGTCGAGAACCTGCAGCTGCAGATCGGCGAGCGCTCCGGTATCCGCATCACCGATGAGGAGCTGAACCAGGCCATTGGCACCATTGCCCAGCGCAACGGCATGTCGCTGGACCAGTTCCGCGCAGCCCTCGCCCATGATGGTCTGTCGTTCGACGACGCGCGCGAGCAGGTGAAGCGCGAAATGATCATCAGCCGCGTGCGTCAGCGCCGTGTGGCCGAGCGCATTCAGGTTTCCGAGCAGGAAGTGAAAAACTACCTGAACTCGGACCTGGGCAAGATGCAGCTCTCGGAAGAGTACCGCCTGGCCAACATCCTCATCCCGACCCCGGAAGCCGCCAATTCGGACGACATCCAGAAAGCGGCGCGCAAGGTCGGTGAGCTCTACCAGCAACTGCGCCAGGGCGCGGACTTCGGCCAGGTGGCGATTGCCAACTCGGCCAGCGAAAACGCCCTTGAGGGTGGTGAAATGGGCTGGCGTAAAGCCGGCCAGCTGCCACCTGACTTCGCCAAGATGCTCAGCAACATGTCGGTCGGCGACATCACCCAGCCAATCCGCATCCCCAACGGCTTCATCCTGCTCAAGCTCGAGGAGAAGCGTGGTGGCGGCGAGAACGTGCTGCGTGACGAAGTGCATGTCCGCCACATCCTGATCAAGCCGAGCGAAATCCGCAGCGAAGCGGCCACCAAGCAGCTGGCCGAGCGCCTGTACGACCGTATTCAGAACGGCGAAGACTTCGGCGAGCTGGCGAAGAGCTTCTCGGAAGACCCGGGCTCCGCACTCAACGGCGGCGACCTCAACTGGGTCGACCCGAACAGCCTGGTACCGGAGTTCCGCGAGCAGATGGCCACCGCCCAGCAAGGTGTGGTGACCAAGCCGTTCAAAACCCAGTACGGCTGGCATGTTCTGGAAGTGCTGGGCCGCCGCGCCACCGACAGCACCGAGCAGGCACGCGAGCAGCAGGCCATGAATGTGCTGCGCAACCGCAAGTACGACGAAGAGCTGCAGACCTGGCTGCGCCAGATCCGCGACGAAGCCTACGTTGAAATCAAGCTGCCTGGCGCCGACCAGGCCGCCCAGTGAAGCCCCTGCGCTTCGCCGTCACCCCCGGCGAGCCAGCTGGCATAGGTCCTGACCTGTGCTTGCTGCTCGCCGCAGACGCCCAGCCCCACCCCCTGATCGCCATCACCAGCCGTGACCTGCTCGCCGAGCGGGCCACGCAGCTGGGGCTGGCCGTCAACCTGCTGCCGGTAGCGCCGGGGCACTGGCCCGACCAGCCCGCGCCTGCGGGCAGCCTGTACGTGTGGGATACGCCCTTGGCCACCGCCGTGACGGCAGGGCAACTGGACAAGGCCAATGCTGGCTTCGTATTGGAAACCCTGACCCGCGCCGGCAACGGCTGCCTCGACGGGCATTTCGCCGGGATGATCACCGCCCCGGTGCACAAGGGTGTGATCAACGAAAGCGGCATTGCCTTCTCCGGGCATACCGAGTTTCTGGCCGAGCTGACCCACACCGCACAGGTGGTGATGATGCTGGCGACCCGTGGCCTGCGCGTGGCCCTGGTGACCACGCACTTGCCACTGCGCGACATTGCCGACGCCATCACGGCCGAACGCGTCGAGCGTGTCACCCGCATCCTGCATGCCGACATGCGCGACAAGTTCGGCATTGCCAACCCTCGCATCCTGGTGTGCGGCCTCAACCCGCACGCCGGAGAAGGCGGCCATCTGGGCCGCGAAGAAATCGACATCATCGAACCGACACTGGCCCGCCTGCGTGCCGAAGGCATGGACCTGCGCGGACCGCTGCCGGCCGATACCCTGTTTACCCCCAAATATCTGGAGCACTGCGACGCAGTGCTGGCGATGTACCACGACCAAGGCCTGCCTGTACTCAAGTACAAAGGTTTCGGCGCCGCAGTCAATGTGACCTTGGGCCTGCCGATCATCCGCACGTCGGTCGACCACGGCACCGCCCTGGACCTGGCCGGCACCGGCAAGGTCGACACCGGCAGCCTGCGGGTCGCGCTGGAAACCGCCTACCAGATGGCCGAGAACCGACCATGAACGAGCAATACCAACACCGGGCGCGCAAGCGCTTCGGCCAGAACTTCCTGCACGACGCCGGCATCATCGACCGCATCCTGCGCGCCATCAACGCCAAGGCAGGTGAACACCTGCTGGAAATCGGCCCGGGCCAGGGCGCCCTCACCGAGGGCCTGCTGGGCAGCGGCGCGCAATTGGACGTAGTGGAGCTGGACAAGGACCTGGTGCCGATCCTGCAGCACAAGTTTGCCGGGCGCGACAACTTCCGCCTGCACCAGGGCGACGCCCTGAAGTTCGACTTCAACCAGCTGGGTGTGCCACCGCGCAGCCTCAAGGTGGTCGGCAACCTGCCCTACAACATCTCCACCCCGCTGATCTTCCACCTGCTCAGCCATGCCGGCCTGATCCGCGACATGCACTTCATGCTGCAGAAGGAAGTGGTCGAGCGCATGGCCGCAGGCCCAGGTGGCGGTGATTGGGGCCGCCTGTCGATCATGGTGCAGTACCACTGCCGGGTCGAACACCTGTTCAACGTTGGCCCTGGCGCGTTCAACCCGCCGCCGAAGGTGGACTCGGCCATCGTGCGCCTGGTGCCACATGAAGTGCTGCCGTTCCCGGCCAAGGACCACCTGCTGCTGGAGCGTGTCGTTCGCGAAGCCTTCAACCAGCGCCGCAAGACACTGCGCAACACCCTTAAAGGCCTGCTCGACAGCCAGGCGATCGAAGCCGCTGGCGTAGATGGCAGCCTGCGGCCTGAACAGCTGGACCTGGCCGCCTTCGTGCGCCTGGCTGACCAGTTGGCCGATCAGCAAGCCTGATTAGCGCCTTTTACGGCCTCTTCGCGGTCCGACTTGCCCGCGAAGAGGCCGGCACTGCCACCCCACCCCGCCTGCACATACCTGCCCGCGACCACACCGCTGGCCCTCCCCCCCGCCAATGGCCTAGACTGCATTATTGCGTCAGTTCGCCCAAGGCCTTTGCATGTCCGATCCCCGTTACCAGATCGACGTCAGCGTCGTGACCCGTTACCTCAAAGAACAATCCGACCCCGAAAACAGTCGTTTCGCTTTCGCCTACACCATCACCGTGCAAAACAACGGTTCTGTCACAGCCAAGTTGCTGTCCCGGCACTGGCTGATCACCAACGGCGACGGTGAAGTCGAAGAAGTGCGCGGCGCCGGCGTGGTCGGCCAGCAACCTAACATCGACCCGGGCCAGAGCCACACCTACAGCAGCGGCGCGGTCATCAGCACCCGCGTGGGCACCATGCAGGGCAGCTACCAGATGTTCGCCGAAGACGGTAAACGCTTCGACGCCGAGATCGCGCCCTTCCGCCTGGCGGTACCTGGAGCCCTGCACTGATGGCAACGTACGCCGTCGGTGACCTGCAAGGCTGCCTGCAACCGCTCAAGTGCCTGCTCGAACGTGTTCGCTTCAACCCCGCCGTCGACCGCCTGTGGCTGGTCGGCGACCTGGTCAATCGTGGCCCCGAATCGCTGGAGACCCTGCGTTTCCTCTACTCGATCCGCCAGTCGCTGGTCTGCGTACTGGGCAACCATGACCTGCACCTGCTGGCCGCCTGGCACAACGTCGAACGCCTGAAAAAAAGCGACACCCTGCGCGAAATCATCGAAGCGCCGGATGCTGACCTGCTGTTCGACTGGCTGCGCCGGCAAAAACTGCTGCACTACGACGAGCCCCGCGGCATTGCCATGGTGCATGCCGGCATACCGCCACAATGGACCCTGGGCAGAGCCCTGGAGCTCGCCGCCGAAGTCGAGGAAGCACTGCGCGACGACGGCCGGCTCAAGCATTACCTCGACGGCATGTACGGCAACGAGCCCAACAAGTGGAGCAAGAACCTCACCGGCATCGAGCGCCTGCGGGTGATCACCAACTACCTCACGCGCATGCGCTTCTGCACGCCCGAGGGCAAGCTCGACCTCAAGAGCAAGGAAGGCCTGGGCACCGCCCCCAAAGGCTACAAGCCCTGGTATGCGCACAAGGACCGCCGTTCACGCCACGTGAAGATTATCTTCGGCCATTGGGCCGCCCTTGAAGGGCGCGTCGACGAACCCGGCATCATCGCCCTGGACACCGGTTGCGTGTGGGGCGGTGCCATGACCCTCTACAACGTCGACAGCGGTGAATACCATCGCTGTGACTGTTCCGACGACGGCACCGTACGCCCGCCGGCACAACCCACTAGAATCAACGATCAGCCCTGAAGGAAACCGTAGCCATGAGCGAATTCAAACGCATCCCTCCCGAGCAGGCTCTGGCCCTGCGCGCGCAAGGTGCGGTAGTGGTCGACATTCGCGACCCACAAGCCTTTGCCGCCGGCCACATCAGCGGCGCCACCCACCTGGACAACCATTCGGTCGCCGATTTCATCCGCAACGCCGACCTCGATGCACCGACCCTGGTGGTCTGCTACCACGGCAATTCCAGCCAGAGCGCTGCCGCCTACCTGGCGGGCCAGGGCTTTTCAGAGGTGTACAGCGTCGATGGCGGCTTTGAGCTGTGGCGCGCCACCTACCCGGCCGAGACCGCCCAAGGCGCTGCCGAATAATTTTTTCATTTTTACTGCAGCCCGCGCCCCATGCGGGCTCGCGGCTCACCTGACGAACGGTCGCGAGCAACTTCTCGGCCTCACGCCCTTGACCTTGCGTATTACCAACTATCCTTAAGCCCAGGCCATCCAAAAAAGGGGAGAGCCGGTACACCGGCGTGCGGGTCATCGGTAGCGTTTCAAGGGTGTTCTGGGGGGTATACAGCAATCGGCGAACCCGGTTGCATGCCAGCATCAGCTGACTGATCCGGCGTCGTCTCCACGTATCGAGCGAGGTGACGTCATGAGCATTTTTAGCCACTTCCAACAACGTTTCGAGTCCACCCGCCAGGAAGAACTTTCGCTGCAGGAGTACCTCGAGCTGTGCAAGCAGGATCGCAGCGCCTACGCATCGGCGGCAGAACGGCTGTTGCTGGCCATCGGCGAACCGGAGCTTGTCGACACCTCTAACAATTCCAGGCTATCGCGGATCTTCTCCAACAAGGTGATCAGGCGCTATCCGGCCTTTGAAGACTTCCATGGCATGGAAGAATGCATCGACCAGATCGTGTCGTACTTCCGCCATGCGGCGCAGGGCCTGGAAGAGAAGAAACAGATCCTTTACCTGCTGGGCCCGGTAGGTGGCGGCAAGTCGTCGCTGGCCGAAAAGCTCAAGCAACTGATGGAAAAGGTGCCCTTCTACGCCATCAAGGGCTCACCTGTATTCGAATCGCCACTGGGCTTGTTCAACGCCACCGAAGATGGGGCCATTCTCGAGGAAGAGTTTGGGATCCCACGGCGCTACCTGAACACCATCATGTCGCCCTGGGCCACCAAGCGCCTGCAGGAGTTCGGCGGCGACATCTCCAAGTTCAAAGTGGTCAAACTCTATCCGTCGATCCTCAACCAGATCGCTATTGCCAAGACCGAACCTGGCGATGAGAACAACCAGGACATCTCGGCCCTCGTCGGCAAGGTGGACATCCGCAAGCTCGAGGAATACCCACAGAACGACGCCGACGCCTACAGCTATTCGGGTGCGCTGTGCCGGGCCAACCAGGGCCTGATGGAATTCGTCGAGATGTTCAAGGCGCCGATCAAGGTCCTGCACCCACTGCTTACGGCGACCCAGGAAGGTAACTACAACAGTACCGAAGGGCTGGGGGCGATTCCCTACACCGGTATCCTGCTGGCCCACTCCAACGAATCGGAGTGGCACACGTTCCGTAACAACAAGAACAACGAAGCCTTCATCGACCGGATCTACATCGTCAAGGTGCCCTACTGCCTGCGTGTCAGTGACGAGATCAAGATTTACGACAAACTGCTGGTCAACAGCTCGCTGGCCAAGGCCCACTGTGCGCCCGACACCCTCAAGATGCTGGCCCAGTTCACCGTGCTCTCACGCCTCAAAGAGCCAGAGAACTCCAACATCTATTCGAAGATGCGCGTCTACGATGGCGAAAACCTCAAGGACACCGATCCGAAGGCCAAGTCGATCCAGGAATACCGCGACTCGGCAGGTGTCGACGAAGGCATGAACGGCCTGTCGACCCGCTTCGCGTTCAAGATCCTCTCCAAAGTCTTCAACTTCGACCCACACGAAATCGCAGCCAACCCGGTTCACCTGTTGTACGTGCTCGAACAGCAAATCGAACAGGAACAGTTCCCGGCCGAAGTGCGCGAACGCTACCTGCGCTACCTGAAGGAATACCTGGCGCCGCGCTACATCGAGTTCATCGGCAAAGAAATCCAGACCGCTTACCTGGAGTCCTACAGCGAATACGGCCAGAACATCTTCGACCGCTATGTGCTGTACGCCGACTTCTGGATCCAGGACCAGGAATACCGCGACCCGGAAACCGGCGAGATCCTCAACCGCATTGCCCTCAACGAAGAGCTGGAAAAGATCGAGAAGCCGGCCGGTATCAGCAACCCGAAAGACTTCCGCAACGAGATCGTCAACTTCGTACTGCGCGCACGCGCCAACAACAACGGCAAGAACCCGAGCTGGCTCAGCTATGAAAAGCTGCGGGTGGTGATCGAGAAGAAAATGTTCTCCAACACCGAAGACTTGCTGCCGGTCATCAGCTTCAATGCCAAGGCCAGCAAGGAAGACCAGAAGAAACACAACGACTTCGTCACCCGGATGGTGGAGCGTGGCTACACCGACAAGCAGGTTCGTCTGCTGTCGGAATGGTACCTGCGGGTCAGGAAATCGCAATAAAGCGGCAAGCTACACACCGCACGCCCAAGGCTGCAGTGCCAGCCTCGGGCGGCGGCAGCTGCTTTTACGTGCAGCTCGTAGCTTGAAGCGTGCAGCTGTTCCCAGCTACCGGAGGGACCATGAGCTACGTAATCGACCGACGCCTGAACGGCAAGAACAAGAGCACGGTCAACCGCCAGCGTTTTCTGCGGCGCTACCGTGACCACATCAAGAAGGCCGTCGAAGAGGCCGTGAGCCGCCGCTCCATCATGGACATGGAGCATGGCGAGCAAATCAGCATTCCGGGACGGGACATCGATGAACCGGTGTTGCACCACGGTCGTGGCGGCAAGCAGACCATCGTGCACCCTGGCAACAAGGAATTCACTGCCGGCGAACACATCCCCAGGCCTCAGGGGGGCGGTGGTGGCGGTGGCCGCGGCAAAGCCGGCAACTCCGGCGAGGGCATGGACGAATTCGTCTTCCAGATCACTCAGGAAGAGTTTCTCGAGTTCATGTTCGAAGACCTCGAACTGCCCAACCTGGTCAAACGTCACCTGACCGGTGCCGACACCTTCAAGACCGTACGCGCCGGTATCGCCAACGAAGGCAACCCCTCGCGCATCAACATCGTGCGCACCCTGCGTTCGGCCCATGCCCGGCGTATCGCCCTGACCGGCAGCAGCCGCGCCCTGTTGCGTGAAGCGCAGAAAGAACTCGACCGCCTGAAGGTCGAGGAACCCGACAATTTCACGGATATCCAGGAAGTCGAGCAAGAGATCGAACGCCTCAAGGCGCGCATCAACCGCCTGCCCTTCCTCGATACCTTCGACTTGAAGTACAACCTGCTGGTCAAGCAGCCCAACCCCAGTTCGAAAGCGGTGATGTTCTGCCTGATGGACGTGTCCGGCTCCATGACCCAGGCCACCAAAGACATCGCCAAGCGCTTTTTCATCCTGTTGTACCTGTTCCTCAAGCGCAATTACGACCGTATCGAAGTGGTCTTCATCCGCCACCACACCAGTGCGCGTGAAGTGGACGAAGAGGAGTTCTTCTACTCGCGGGAAACCGGCGGCACCATCGTCTCCAGCGCACTCAAGCTGATGCAGGAAATCATGGCCGAGCGCTACCCGGCCAGCGATTGGAACATTTACGCCGCGCAAGCCTCTGACGGTGACAACTGGAACGACGACTCGCCGATCTGCCGCGAGATCCTCTCCAAGCAGATCATGCCGCACGTGCAGTACTACACTTACGTTGAGATCACCCCCCGTGAGCATCAGGCGCTGTGGTACGAGTACGAGCGAATCGGCGAGGGCTTCCCCGACACGTTCGCCCAGCAGCAGTTGGTATCGGCCGGCGACATCTACCCGGTCTTCCGTGAACTCTTCCAGCGCAGGTTAGCCACATGACCGCCAGAGCTCAGAAACGCCAACCCATTTCCACCGGGTCCGAGTGGACGTTCGACCTGATCCAGACTTACGACCGGGAAATCAGTCGTCTGGCCGAGCGTTACGCCCTGGACACCTACCCCAATCAGATCGAAGTGATCACCGCCGAGCAGATGATGGATGCCTACGCCTCGGTCGGCATGCCGCTGGGTTACCACCACTGGTCCTATGGCAAACAGTTCCTCAGCACTGAAAAATCCTACAGTCGGGGCCAGATGGGCTTGGCCTACGAGATCGTGATCAACTCCGATCCGTGCATCGCCTACCTGATGGAAGAAAACACCATGTGCATGCAGGCGCTGGTGATTGCTCACGCCTGCTACGGCCATAACAGCTTCTTCAAAGGCAATTACCTGTTCCGCACCTGGACCGATGCCAGTTCGATCATCGACTACCTGGTGTTCGCCAAGCAGTACATCGCCCAATGTGAAGAGCGCCACGGCATCGATGCGGTCGAAGACCTCATCGACTCCTGCCACGCCCTGATGAACTACGGCGTCGACCGTTACAAGCGTCCCTACCCCATTTCCGCCGAAGAGGAACGGCGCCGGCAAAAAGAGCGCGAAGAGCACCTGCAGCGGCAGATCAACGACCTGTGGCGCACCATTCCCAAGGGCGCAGAAAAAGGCGGCGACCGCGATGATGCGCGTTTCCCCGCCGAACCTCAGGAAAACATCCTCTATTTCATCGAAAAACACGCCCCGCTGCTCGAGCCCTGGCAACGTGAAGTGGTGCGCATCGTGCGCAAGATCGCCCAGTATTTCTACCCGCAGCGCCAGACCCAGGTCATGAACGAAGGGTGGGCTACCTTCTGGCACTACACCCTGATGAACGACCTGTACGACGAAGGCCTGGTCACCGACGGTTTCATCATGGAGTTCCTGCAATCGCACACCAGCGTGGTGTTCCAGCCAGGCTTTGACAGCCCTTACTACAACGGCATCAACCCCTATGCGCTGGGCTTCGCGATGTACACCGACATCCGCCGGATCTGCGAAAACCCTACCGAGGAGGACCGACACTGGTTCCCCGACATTGCCGGCAGTGACTGGCTATCGACCATCAAGTTCGCGATGAGCAGCTTCAAGGACGAGAGCTTCATCCTGCAGTACCTGTCGCCCAAGGTGATCCGCGACCTCAAGCTGTTCAGCATTCTGGACGACGACCAGCGCGATGACCTGCTGGTGCCCGCCATCCATGATGAGACCGGTTATCGGGTCATCCGCGAGCAGCTGGCGGCGCAATACAACCTGGGCAACCGCGAACCGAACGTGCAGATCTGGAGCATCGACCGGCGCGGCGACCGCTCACTGACCCTGCGCCACCAACAGCACAACCGCAAACCCCTGGGCGACTCGACCGAGGAAGTGCTCAAGCACCTGCATCGCCTGTGGGGCTTCGACATCCACCTGGAGACCGTTCAGGGCGACCAGGTCATGAAGACCCACCACATGCCACCCCGCGGCGAGCACAGCGAAAGCGCCGACTACGGCCGCATGGACCTGGCCGTCATCCACCACCTCTAGCACCGCGCCCCTGCATGACTGCCAACAGGTTATCCTGTGGGCAGTTATGGAGGCTGTACATGCACATCTACAAAGTCGGCGGCGCCGTGCGCGACCGCTTGCTCGGGCGCCCCGTCAGCGATATCGACTGGCTGGTGGTTGGCGCGACCGTCGAACAGATGCAAGCCCTGGGCTATCGCCCGGTGGGGGCTGATTTTCCGGTTTTCATCCACCCCAAAAGCGGTGAGGAATATGCCCTGGCGCGCACCGAGCGCAAGAGCGGGCGGGGGTATGGGGGGTTTACCTTCCATGCAAGCCCCGACGTCACCCTCGAAGAAGACCTGATCCGCCGCGACCTGACCATCAATGCGATGGCGGAGGATGATGCGGGCACGCTGTACGACCCCTACCACGGCAAAGAAGATCTCGACAGGCGCCTGTTACGCCACGTTTCCCCGGCATTCGCCGAAGACCCGCTGCGGGTGCTGCGGGTTGCCCGCTTTGCCGCACGCTACGCCCCCCTCGGCTTCAAGGTCGCTGACGAGACGCTGGCGCTGATGCGCCAGATCAGCGCCTCCGGCGAGCTGCAAGCGCTCACCGCTGAGCGCAGCTGGAAAGAGATCGAGCGCGCGCTGATGGAGCCGCAACCCCAGGTGTTCTTCGAGGTCTTGCACGCGTGCGACGCCTTGCAGGAGTTGCTGCCTGAGCTCATCGACAGCCCCCACGCCCTGGCAGGCCTGGAGCAGGCTGCGCTGCACGGTCAACCGCTGCACGTGCGCTGGGCTTGCCTGCTGCGCGAGTTGCAGCCGGCTGTAATCAAGGCGGTCAGCCAGCGCTTCAAGGCACCGCGCGAGTGCCAGGAGCTGGCCATGCTGGTGGGTGATTGCCTGACACACTGCAATCAGGCATTTGCGCTGGATCCTGAGGCATTGCTGGGGCTGCTGCAGAAGTTCGATGTGTACCGCCGGCCACAGCGTTTTGACGACTTCCTCAGCGCCTGCGAGATGGATGCGCGTGCGCGTCAGGGCGAGCTGGCTTATCCACAGGCTGATTACCTGCGAGGCGCAGCGGTGGCGGCGAGGGCTGTGGATGTGAAGCCGCTGGTGCAGGCTGGGCTGACCGGGCAGGCGCTTGGGGAGGCGCTGAAAGGTGAGCGGCTGAAGGCGCTTGTTGCTTACAAAAGTGGTGCAGAAGGCTGATTTATCGATTGCCTGAGCCGGCCCTTTCGCGGGTAAACCCGCTCCCACAGGAATATCACTGGTCTCTAGACCTGTGCGGTCCCTGTGGGAGCGGGTTTACCCGCGAAGAGGCCCGCTCAGGCAACAAAAGAGTTCGGATCAGGCAGGTGTCAGTTGCAACCCGCGCCACTCAAAGGCAACCGGCGCCAACACCTGATCGATCCGCGCCTCCTGCCACACCTGCGCCATCGGCTTTCCCACCCCCGGGTGCACCAGCTCTGGCGCCAGCAGCGACAATGGCCACAGCACAAACGCGTTTTTCAAAATCTCGGCCCGCGGCAGCACCAACCCATCGAACGTGCCATGCAGGTCGTCATACAGCAGCACATCGATATCCAGCGGCAGCCCTTTACGCTCTGGCGCGTAACGGCCGTTGTCGGCTTCGATGAACTTGAGGCGGCGGTCCAGCTCCATCAACGGCAAATCGGTCTTACCGGTCACCACGAAGTTGATGAACGGCCCACTCTTGATCCCGACCGCCTGGCTTTCGAACGCTGGCGAACAGCGCATGTCGGTAAGAATGCCCGCCAAGGCATCGAGCCCGGCACACAAGTGCGCATGCCGGTCGATGTTACTGCCCAAGCCCAGGTAAACCGTGTTCAGAGACATCCGCGCTCAATCTCCACGCCAACACCGCCACGGGCAGCCGGAACCGCGCCTGGCTTGGTCAGCTTCAACCGCACCCACGGAATCTGGAATTCTTCCATCAGCACCGCGACCAGGCGCTCGGCGAAGGTTTCTACCAACTCGAAGCGTGCCTGCTCGGAAAATGCCTGGATACGCGCCGAAACACTGGCGTAGTCCAGCGCCAGGCTGAGATCGTCGCCGGCCGCTGCCGGGCGGTTGTCCCAGGCAAAACTCAGGTCCAGGCGCAAGCACTGGCGAATATCCCGCTCCCAGTCATAGGCACCGATGACGGTATCGACTTCCAGGCCTTCGATGAACACTCTGTCCAAGCACTTCTCTCCACAGCACGACAAGGGCGACTGGCGCCGTTAGAATCAGGGCGTCCTCGCCCGGAATAGTTAGCATGTTTTGGTTATTGGCGCTGCTCGCCTACCTGCTCGGCTCGCTGTCCTTCGCCATTGTCCTGAGCCGCCTTTTCGGCAGCCCGGACCCCCGTGCCAGCGGTTCAGGCAATGCCGGGGCCACCAACATGCTTCGCCTGGCAGGCCGCAAGCTGGCGATCCTGACCCTGCTTGGCGACCTGTGCAAGGGCTTGTTGCCCGTATTGCTTGCCCGCGCTGCCGGCCTCGACCTGCAGGAGCAGGCCTGGGTTGGCGTGTGCGCGGTGCTGGGCCACCTGTTCCCGCTGTACTTTCGCTTCCAGGGCGGCAAGGGCGTGGCAACCGCGGCCGGCATGCTCATGGGCCTGTACTTCCCGGCGGCATTGCTGGCCATCGCGGCCTGGTTGCTGACCTTCTACCTCACACGTACCAGCTCACTGGCGGCGCTTATTGCCACGCCGCTGACCTTGCCCCTGCTCGCCTGGCGCGAACCCGAGGCATTGCTGCCGATCAGCGTGCTCACGCTGATGATCGTCTGGGGCCACCGCAACAACCTACGCGACCTGTTCGCCGGGCGTGAACGCCACTTCTGACAACTTTCAGACCGGCGGCAACTGCTCCATCGGCCAGCGCGCCTGCACGCTGATCGCCAGGTCCTGCTGCTGCCCGGCCAACAGGCGCTGGCAGCCGGCATAGGCGATCATCGCGCCGTTGTCGGTGCAGAACTGCGGGCGGGCGTAGTACACGTTGCCCTTCATGCCAGCCAGCATTTCCTCGAGCGAGGCACGCAAGGCCTTGTTGGCGCTGACACCACCGGCGATCACCAGCCGCTTCAGGCCCGTCTGCTTCAGGGCCCGCTTGCACTTGATGGTCAAAGTCTCCACCACCGCCTGCTGGAATGCCAGCGACACGTCGCAACGGGTTTGCTCACCGTCGTCGCCAGCATCACGGCACTGCTGCCAGGTATTCAGGGCGAAGGTCTTGAGGCCACTGAAGCTGAATTCCAGCCCCGGGCGATCGGTCATCGGCCGTGGGAAAACAAAACGCCCTGGCACGCCCTGCTCGGCCAGCCGGGCGATTTCCGGGCCGCCGGGGTAGTTCAGGCCGATCAGCTTGGCGGTCTTGTCGAACGCCTCACCGGCTGCGTCGTCCAGGCTTTCGCCCAACAGCTCGTACTGGCCGATGCCATCGACCCTGACCAACTGGGTATGGCCACCCGACACCAACAAAGCGACGAACGGAAACTCGGGCGGGTTTTCTTCCAGCATGGGCGCCAGAAGATGGCCTTCCATGTGGTGCACGCCAATGGCCGGGATGTCCCAGGCAAACGCCAGGGCCTGGGCGCAGGACGCGCCGACCAGCAGTGCGCCGACCAGCCCAGGACCCGCGGTGTAGGCGATGGCATCGATCTCGGTGGCCACGCAGCCAGCCTCGTCCAATACCTGGCGAATCAACGGCAGCATGCGCTTGACGTGATCGCGCGAGGCAAGCTCCGGTACCACACCGCCGAACACGCGGTGCAGGTCGATCTGGCTGAACAGCGCGTCGGCCAACAAACCGCGTTCGCTGTCATATAATGCGACGCCAGTTTCGTCGCAGGATGTTTCCAATCCCAGTACTAGCATGGGCTCGTCCCTTGTGGGGGCTGAATTCGAAGCCGCGCATGATAGTCGCCGTGTCGGGTGCCGACCAGCGGTTTTCGATCAGAGGCTTTGCATTCCGGCCAGCTAAGGGTTAACATCCGCAACCCTTGAAAACCGACGTTCTCCAGCACACCTTTGTTTTGCCAGGAGCACGTCTACCCCGGTAATGAATTAAGGTAGCCCTGGATGCCAGCCGTCAAAGTTAAAGAGAACGAACCCTTCGACGTAGCTCTGCGTCGTTTCAAGCGCTCCTGCGAAAAAGCCGGTGTACTGGCTGAAGTTCGTAGCCGCGAGTTTTACGAGAAGCCGACCGCCGAGCGTAAGCGTAAAGCAGCTGCTGCTGTTAAGCGCCACGCCAAGAAAGTTCAGCGCGAACAGCGCCGCGCCGTTCGTCTGTACTAATACAGACGTTCTACGCAAAGCTTCTGCCCTGCCCGGCTCACCGCCGGGCCGATGGCAGCGGTTGCTTCACAACTGCTTCAAACTTGGGCAGCTAGCTCAAGGCCTTTTATGCACTCGCTTCATGCGAACTGCATGGGGGCAACCTGCCTGAAACGTCAGAGCTGGTCATTGACCAGATCGTGCACGTCCTGTCTGACGAGCCTTCATTGGCTGGCGACGAGCACATACTTCCCTCGCACTTCCCCTTGCAGCATTCGCCCCAACCGGCGCGTGAGCGATTAGACTTGCCAGTTGCCAGATGACGAGACTGCCATGGCCGGGCTGATTCCCCAGAGTTTCATTGACGACCTTATCAACCGCCTCGACATTGTCGACGTGGTGAGTTCGCGCGTCCAGCTGAAAAAAACCGGCAAAAACTACTCGGCCTGCTGCCCGTTCCACAAGGAAAAGACCCCGTCCTTCACGGTCAGCCCCGACAAGCAGTTCTATTACTGCTTCGGTTGCGGCGCCGGTGGCAACGCCCTCGGCTTTGTCATGGACCACGACAACCTGGACTTCCCCCAGGCGGTCGAGGAACTGGCCCGCGCCGCTGGCATGGAAGTACCCCGCGAGGAAGGCCGTCGCGCACAAAAGCCGCGCCAGCCAACCGATTCACCGCTGTATCCGCTACTGGATGCCGCCACCGAATTCTACCGCCAGGCCCTGCGCAACCACCCCACCCGCAAAGCGGCGGTGGACTACCTCAAAGGCCGCGGCCTGTCTGGGGAGATTGCCCGCGACTTCGGCCTGGGCTTCGCGCCACCCGGCTGGGACAACCTGCTCAAGCACCTGGGTGCCGACACCCTGCAGCAAAAGGTCATGATCGATGCCGGCCTGCTGATCGAGAACGCCGAAACCGGCAAGCGCTATGACCGCTTCCGCGACCGCGTGATGTTCCCGATCCGCGACAGCCGTGGCCGTGTGATCGCCTTCGGCGGCCGCGTACTGGGTGACGACAAACCCAAGTACCTCAACTCCCCGGAAACCCCGGTTTTTCATAAAGGCCAGGAACTCTACGGGCTTTACGAGGCGCGCAAGCACAACCGCAACCTCGACGAAATCATCGTCGTCGAAGGCTACATGGACGTCATCGCACTGGCCCAGCAGGGCCTGCGCAACGCTGTCGCCACCCTCGGCACCGCCACCAGCGAAGAGCACCTCAAGCGCCTGTTCCGCGTGGTGCCCAGCGTGCTGTTCTGTTTCGACGGCGACCAGGCCGGGCGCAAGGCGGCCTGGCGCGCGCTGGAGTCCGCCCTGTCGGCCCTGCAGGATGGCCGCCGCGCACGCTTTCTGTTCCTGCCCGAAGGCGAAGACCCGGACAGCCTGGTGCGCGCCGAAGGCACCGACGCCTTCATGGCACGCATCAACCAGCATGCCCAACCCCTGGCGGATTACTTTTTCGAGCAACTGAGTGCCGAAGCTGACCCGCGCTCGCTGGAAGGCAAGGCGCATTTGGCGACCCTGGCTGCACCGTTGATCGAAAAAATCCCTGGCGCCAACTTGCGTCAGCTGATGCGTAACCGCCTGAAGGAAATCACCGGCCTCGACCCTCAGCAAGTCGAGCAACTGGCCCAGCAGCCGGCAGCCAGTAGTAGCGTTCCGGACTATGATCCGGGCTATGACTACGATGCCATGGCCAGTTACACGCCAGACTACGGCGACATGCCGCAGCACGACTACGCGCCGGCGCAGCAAGAGCAACAATGGAAGCCGAACAAGGCGGGCGGCAAGAAGCCGTGGAGCGACAAGCCCTGGGACAAAAACCGCAAAGGCGGCAAGCCCTGGCAGCAACGCGACGAGGCCCCACCGCGCACCCCGGCCCCCGTGGAGCCCCCGACCCTGGCGGCCTTGCGCACGTTGCTGCACCACCCATTACTGGCCGGCAAGGTGGAAGATGCCAGCCACTTCGCCGACGAAGAGCACCTGTACAGCCAGTTGCTGGTGGCATTGATCGAAGCCGCTCAGAAGAATCCTGGGCTAAGCTCAATGCAGTTGATCGCACGTTGGCACGGCACCGAACAGGGCCGTTTGCTGCGGGCGCTGGCCGAGAAGGAATGGCTGATCGTAGCCGACAACCTTGAACAACAGTTTTTCGACACTATAACTAGCTTGTCCGCCCGCCAACGCGAGCGCAGCCTGGAACATCTGCTCAGGAAAGCACGTCAAAGCGAGTTGAGCAGTGAGGAAAAATCGCAGCTTCTCGCCCTGCTTAGCAGGAATGTTCCCGCACAAACGCCGACCTCATCTGGCGCGTGAGGCCCATGCTCGGGTATAATCCTCGGCTTGTTTTTTGCCCGCCAAGACCTTCAGTGGATAGGGTGTTATGTCCGGAAAAGCGCAACAGCAGTCTCGTATCAAAGAGTTGATCACCCGCGGTCGTGAGCAGGGCTACCTGACTTACGCGGAGGTCAACGACCACCTGCCTGAGGATATTTCAGATCCTGAACAGGTGGAAGACATCATCCGCATGATCAACGACATGGGGATCAACGTATTCGAGAGTGCTCCGGATGCGGATGCCCTTCTGTTGGCGGAAGCCGACACCGACGAAGCCGCGGCCGAAGAAGCCGCTGCTGCGTTGGCGGCAGTTGAAACCGATATCGGCCGCACGACCGACCCAGTGCGCATGTACATGCGTGAAATGGGTACTGTCGAGCTGCTGACCCGCGAAGGCGAGATCGAAATCGCCAAGCGTATCGAGGAAGGCATCCGTGAAGTCATGGGCGCCATCGCTCACTTCCCGGGTACTGTCGACTACATTCTCAGCGAATACGACCGCGTCACCACCGAAGGTGGCCGTTTGTCCGATGTGCTCAGCGGTTATATCGACCCTGATGACAACATCGCTGCCCCGACCGAAGAAGTGCCTGTTCCAGGTGCCAAGGTTGCGGCTGCCAAGGAAGAAACGGACGACGAAGAAGAAAGCGAAGAGAGCGACGATGAGGAAGAGGCCGAAAGTGGCCCGGACCCAGTCGTTGCCGCTCAGCGTTTCGGTGCGGTTTCCGATCAGCTTGCCGTCACCCTCAAGGTGCTGAAAAAGCATGGCCGTAGCCATGCCGAGAGCATCGGCGCCATGCAGGCGCTGGCCGATCTGTTCATGCCGATCAAGCTGGTACCCAAGCAGTTCGAGGTACTGGTAGAGCGCGTGCGTGATGCACTGAGCCGCCTGCGTCAGCAAGAACGCGCCATCATGCAACTGTGCGTCCGTGACGCTCGCATGCCGCGTGCCGACTTCCTGCGCATGTTCCCAAGCAACGAAACCGACCAGACCTGGAGCGGTGACCTGGCCAAGCGTAACACCAAGTGGGCTGCTGCCCTGGGTGAAAAAGACGCTGCCATCGTCGCCTGCCAACAGAAGCTGATCGACCTTGAGACCGAGACTGGCCTGACCGTCGCGGAGATCAAGGAAATCAACCGTCGCATGTCGATCGGTGAAGCCAAGGCCCGCCGCGCCAAGAAAGAAATGGTCGAGGCGAACCTGCGTCTGGTGATCTCCATCGCCAAGAAGTACACCAACCGTGGCCTGCAGTTCCTCGACCTGATCCAGGAAGGCAACATCGGCTTGATGAAAGCGGTGGACAAGTTCGAATACCGTCGCGGCTATAAGTTCTCGACCTATGCCACCTGGTGGATTCGCCAGGCGATCACCCGTTCGATCGCCGACCAGGCCCGCACCATCCGTATTCCGGTGCACATGATCGAGACGATCAACAAGCTCAACCGTATTTCCCGCCAGATGCTGCAGGAAATGGGCCGTGAACCGACCCCGGAAGAGCTGGGCGAGCGCATGGAAATGCCTGAGGACAAGATCCGCAAGGTACTGAAGATCGCCAAAGAGCCGATCTCCATGGAAACCCCGATTGGTGACGACGAAGATTCGCACCTGGGCGACTTCATCGAGGACTCGACCATGCAGTCCCCGATCGATGTAGCCACGGTCGAAAGCCTCAAGGAAGCCACCCGTGACGTGCTCTCGGGCCTGACCGCCCGCGAAGCCAAAGTGCTGCGTATGCGCTTCGGCATCGACATGAACACCGACCACACCCTCGAAGAGGTAGGTAAGCAGTTTGACGTGACCCGTGAACGGATCCGTCAGATCGAAGCGAAGGCGTTGCGCAAATTGCGCCACCCGACGCGCAGCGAGCATCTGCGTTCCTTCCTCGACGAGTGATGACAAACCCCGGCCCAGGCCGGGGTTTTTCTTTTGTGGGCAAAGCGGCGACACAATGCCTGATTTCTGCCCCACATCCCCCTGAATGCCCGTCTACACTCGACGTCAGACACTCTGATAGCGAGGCCGCTATGCCCCTAATGCCGGCCACTCTGTTGCTGCTCCTTATCCTGTGGACCACAACGGCCGGCGCCCTGACCCTGACAGACGAGGAAAAAGCCTGGCTGGCTGCCCACCCGCAGTTAAGCCTGGGCGTAGACGCCTCTTGGCCACCGTTCGAGTTTCGCGACCAGGAGGGCCGGTACCAGGGATTGGCCGCCGACTACATCGACACGATCCAGGAACGCCTGGGCGTGACGCTAAAACCGGTCGAGCCCAAGAGCTGGACCGAGGTATTGGCGCAGGCGCGCAATAACCAGCTCGACCTGCTACCCGGCATCATGTCGACTCCCGAGCGCCAGGGTTACCTGGCCTTTACGCGCCCCTACCTCGACTTCCCGATTGTCATCCTGGCCCACAAAGGCGGGGCGCAACCCCGCTCATTGAAGGACCTGTACGGCCTGAAGATCGCCGTGGTCCAGAACTACGCCCCGCACGAACTGCTGCGCACCCACCACCCCGACCTCAACCTGGTGGCCATGCCCAACGTCAGCTCGGCCCTGCAGGCACTGGCCACAGACGAAGTCGACGCCGTGGTCGGCGACCTCGCCTCGAGTATCTGGAGCCTTCGCCAGCTCAAGCTCGACGGCCTCTATGTCAGTGGCGAAACGCCCTACCGCTACCAACTGGCCATGGCCGCACCACGGGACAACAAAGTCCTGGTGGGCATTCTCGATAAAGTCATGGCCGACATGAGCAGCGCTGAGATCAACCGTATTCAACAGCGCTGGGTCGGTAACGTGGTGGACCAGCGACTGTTCTGGTCCGACATGCTGGTGTATGGCCTACCTGCGGTGCTGTTGCTGGTGGCGATTCTTGCCGTGGTGATCCGCATCAACCGCAGACTTAGCTCGGAAATTTCCCGCCGCATCGCCCTCGAACAAGAGCTGCGCAGCAGCGAATATCACTACCGCGGCCTGGTCGAGAGCCTGTCGGCCATCGCCTGGGAAGCCGACGCCAACGATTTCACCTACAACTATGTCTCGCCCCATGCCGAGGACCTGCTCGGCTACCCGTTGCATGACTGGCTCAAGCCCGGTTTCTGGCGCAGCATCCTGCACCCGGAGGACGCGCTCTGGGCCCAGGCTTATTGCGACAGTGAAACCGCAGCCGGCCGCGATCACAGCCTCGACTACCGGGTCATCCGCGCCGATGGCCAGCCCCTATGGATTCGCAACATCGTCAGCATGATCGAGCATGGCCACCGGCCGGTGATGCGCGGGCTGATGATCGACATCAGCGAGACCAAACGCACCGAAGACGCCCTGCGCCTGTCGGAGCAGAAGTTCGCCTCGGTGTTCCAACAGTGCCCGGATATCCTGCTGATCGCCCGCCATAGCGACGGCTGCCTGCTGGAGGTCAACGAAGCCTTCGAAGAGCAGATCGGCCTCACCACAGGTCAAGTGATCGGCCGCACCGCCACCGAGCTGAACCTGTGGGCCGTCGCCGGCACCGGGCCGCGGCTGCTCGAACGCCTGCACCAAGGCGGCATCCGCAACCTGGAAATGAGCTTCCGCCGCAGCAATGGCCAGTTGTTCACAGGCCTGACTTCGGCAGAAACATTCGAGCTCGATGGCACGCCGGCGCTAGTCGTGGCCGTGCGCGACATCAGCCAGCTCAAAGAAACCCAGGAGCAACTGCAAACCTCGGAAGAGAAGTTCGCCAAGGCATTCCACGCATCGCCCGACGGTCTGCTGCTGTCGCGCCAGAGCGACGGGCTGCTGATTGAGGTCAACGAAGGCTTCTGCCGCCTCACCGGCTACGACCTGAACCCGACCATCGACCAGACCTCCCTTGACCTGGGCATCTGGGTAGACCTCAACGAGCGCAAGCGGCTGGTCGACCAGCTCAAGCGTGATGGCTTCGTACGTGACTTCAGCTGCCACATCCGCCGCAGCGATGGGCAGATCCGCCTGTGCGAACTGTCCGCCCGGCCCCTGCCGATTGGCGGTGTCGACTGCATGCTGACCATTGCCCGCGACATCACCGAGCGCCACCTCATGCAGGAAAAACTGCAGCTGGCCGCCACCGTGTTCGAAAACACCGCCGAGGGCGTTCTGATCACCGACATCGACCAGCGCATCAGCGCGGTCAACCGCGCCTTCAGCGAAATTACCGGCTACGGCGAGATCGAGGCGCTCGGCCAAACCCCGCGCCTGCTTGCCTCAGGCCAGCACGACAGCGCCTTCTATGCCGCCATGTGGCATCAGCTGACCGACGAGGGCCACTGGCAGGGCGAGATCTACAACAAACGCAAGAATGGCGAGCTGTACCCCAGTTGGCTGACCATCAGCGCGGTGCGCAACAGCGAATACGAGATTACCCACTTCGTCGCCGTGTTCGCCGACATTTCCAGCCTTAAGCACGCCCAGGCCAAGCTGGATTACCAGGCTCACCACGACCCGCTCACCGGCCTGCCCAACCGTGCCCTGTTCGAGAATCGCCTGCAGGCCGTACTCACCTGTGCCCAAGTCTCGAACCGCCAGGGCGCGGTGTTGTTCCTCGACCTCGACCGCTTCAAGCACATCAACGACAGCCTCGGCCACCCGGTCGGCGACCTGTTGCTCAAAGGCATCGCCCAGCGCCTGAAAGAACAGGTGCGCGACGTCGACACCGTGGCGCGCCTGGGCGGTGACGAGTTCATCATCCTGTTGCCCGGCCTGCACAGGCCCAGCGACGCCAACAGCATCGCCGGCAAACTGCTGGCTTGCTTCAGCGCGCCCTTCCAGGCCGGCGAGCACGAGTTTTTCACCAGCGCCAGCATCGGTATCAGCCTTTATCCACAGGACGGCAGCGACGTCTCCACACTGATCCGCAATGCCGACGCCGCCATGTACCGCTCCAAAGCCAAAGGCCGCAACCGCGTAGAAGCCTACACCCGCGACCTCACCGCCCAGGCCAGCGAGCGCATCGCCCTCGAACATGAGCTGCGCCGCGCCGTCGAACGCAACGAAATGAGCCTGTGCTTTCAGCCCAAGCTTAGCCTTAAGACCCAGAGCCTGGTCGGCGCCGAAGCGCTGATCCGCTGGAGCCACCCGACCTTTGGCGAAGTGCCGCCAGAGCACTTCATTCACCTGGCGGAAGAGAACGGCACCATTTTGCAGCTCGGTGACTGGGTGCTTGAAAAGGCGTGCCAGCAGATGCACATCTGGAAGATGCACTACGAAGACTTTGGCCCACTGTCGATCAACCTGGCCGGCGCCCAACTGCGCCACCCCCACCTGGCACGGCGCATCGAACAGTTGTTAAAGACCTACCAGCTCAAGGCCGGCGACCTGCAGTTGGAGATCACCGAAAACTTCATCATGAGCCAGGCAGAAGAAGCCCTGGCCGTGCTGCACCAGTTGAAAAAACTGGGCGTGCAGCTGGCCATCGACGACTTCGGCACGGGTTATTCGTCCCTCAGCTACCTTAAACGCTTGCCGTTGGACATCCTTAAGATCGACAAGTCGTTCATCCGCGGCCTACCTGACGACCCCCACGACGCCGCCATCGCGAGGGCGATCATCGCACTGGGCCGCAGCATGCAGTTCACGATCATTGCCGAAGGTGTGGAGAACCAGGCCCAGCAGCGCTTCCTGGCAGCCGAGGGCTGTGAACAGATCCAAGGCTACATCGTCAGCCTGCCCCTACCCCCGGAGGAGTTCGCCGCGACGTTTCTTCGTATAGCACTATCCGATCTTTCGGATGGCACCCTTTCAAAACCCTCGTTATAATCCGGCCACTTACTGAGGGCCTATAGCTCAGTTGGTTAGAGCAGAGGACTCATAATCCTTTGGTCCACGGTTCGAGTCCGTGTGGGCCCACCAAATACGACAAAGCCGCGCAATCGCGCGGCTTTTTTGTGCCTGTTGTCCCGTCCTGATTAAGGACATGCCGCTTAGGCCCGCTTCTTGGATGCCTGGCCTGCATTCGCAAACCCGTTGGCGCCCTTGTTGAGTGACACCTTCCGGCGCCTAGAAGCCTCTTGAGCTTCCTCTTGCCTAGTACAAAGCGCATCCCAGCCCTTCATCGCTAAAGCGACCGTCCTCGGCACAGGTTTTTCGCCACTGCGATAGTAAGCCAGCATACGCCTGCTAAGGCCCAATTCCTGCGCGGCACGGTCCAACGTAAGCCCGTTTTTGGCCATCCAATTCCAAACCAGCTCATGCGAACAATCACCGCTTTGCTCCACTGCTCTGGCGCGGAGGTTGTCGGCAGCAAGCTCCAATTCGTCGTCATCGGCCCAAATAACGGTATCGCTCCACTCGCCAATTGCAGCGGTCGCAAAAACCTCGGGGTCAGATAGCCGGCGCAACGTTGGGTGTTTCGCGATGATAGCGTCCAGCCTCACTGGGTATTGCTTTCCATCGGCGAAGGTCAGCAGTAACTCGTTGGGGGCAGTGACAGCGAGCTCTGTCAGCCGGAAGTGTTTGTTGGTCATGGATTCAATCCATCCGAGCGGCAGCGATACCCCTTGGATGTCGCTGCCTCAAAAACCTCATTGTCCGCTCAGCAATGGCGATCATGACAACAGTTAATCGTTAGATTTTGTGATCACCCGAGGCTTCATCTCAACCTGCCGCGTATTGTAAAACGTGGTCCTCGCCGGAATGTCCTGCATCACCAGCGACATGGCACCAATCACCACGTTATCGCCAATGCTGATCCGGTCCGCCACGATGCAGCTGTTGGCGCCCACGCTGACGTTATCTCCAATGCGCAACGCATACGCCTCCAGCCCTAGGGTCTTGATGCCGATCGAGCAATTCTGGCGGATGAAAAAGTTACGCCCGATGCTCACGTGGCGGGTAATCACCACGCCAGGCAGGTGGGCGATGCGCAGCCCGGGGGCGATCTGGGCGCCGATGTCGATGTCCACGGCGTACTTAAGATTGAGCCGTTGCTGCATACGCATGGCGTGACGCTGGGCCAGGCCGCCTCGTGCGTCGAGGTACTGGGCCAGGCGGAAGGCAAAGAGAAAGCGCAGCTTGTTGTCCTTGCGGGCGCGGCGCAGCACGTTGAACAGCAGGCTGATGCGGCGGCCGGGCTTTTTCTTGTTGGAGACTTCCAGTCGCCAGCATTCGAGCAGGTTTGCGAAGTTCACGGCGTGGGTCCAGTACGGTCGGCCTGCCATGATGCCGAAAGAAAGCCAGTGACGCAGCCTTGCCCTGGTTGCCATTGGCTGGCTAGGCTAGCGGGCCCACTGTAGAGACTTGCCATGTCGGATGCCCGCCCCATTACGCTGGACGAAATCGACCGCCAGCTGATCGCCCTGCTGCAAATCAATGCCCGCGAAAGCGTTGCCACCCTCGCCCGCCTGCTGGGTATCGCGCGCACCACGGTCAACTCACGCTTGGAGCGGCTGGAAAAGAACAAGGTGATCTCAGGCTACGGTGTGCGCCTGGGCCAACACGTGATGGGCGGTGGCTTGCAGGCGTATGTCGGGATCAAGGTGCAGCCCCGTTCCGGCAAGGAGGTGGTGCGGCGTCTGGGTGCCATGGGGCAGGTGCAGCAACTGTGCGCGGTGAGTGGTGAGTTCGATTATGTGGCCTGGCTGCGGACCGATTCGCCGGAGCAACTGGACCAGTTGCTTGACCAGATTGGCAGTGTCGATGGGGTGGAGAAAACCACCACGTCGATCATTTTGAGCAGCAAGGTGGACCGGGGGCAGTTGCTGTGATGTGAGGGGCACGAGGTGCCTGGCTTGCGATTGGCGGCGCGCATGAGATCGAGCGCCGCCCGCGCGGCGCTTCGCAGCACAAGGCTGCTCCTACATCTGTTTCGGGCCAATTATTCCTGTGACATGGGCGCGCGGCACCTTTGCGCCCAACTCAATATCGAGTTGGACCAACAAGGCGGTCGCGCGCCTCTCTCATAGGCTTTACTGGCCGGAAACAGATGTAGGAGCAGCCTTGTGCTGCGAAGCGCCGCGCGGGCGGCGCTCGATCTCATAGGCGCTGCAAATCTCCAGACAAACCCTTAACCGTCACCATGGATCTCGTCAAAAACAACCAATTAATGCTCATTTCGACGACAAAACATACATTCAGACAACACTCTGCATCTTAATTACGAACCCCCCACGCCCTAAAATGACCCCCAGGCATCTCCTATACTCAGGCTCCGCTCTCTGCGCAGCCCCTCTGGCAAGGTCACTTCATGAACAACAAGAACCGCCACCCCGCCGACGGCAAAAAGCCCATCACCATCTTCGGCCCGGACTTCCCCTTCGCCTTCGATGACTGGCTGGAACACCCGGCCGGCCTGGGCAGCATCCCGGCCGAGCGCCAGGGCGAGGAAGTGGCGATTGTCGGGGCCGGGATCGCTGGCCTGGTAGCGGCTTACGAGTTGATGAAGCTGGGCCTCAAGCCTGTTGTCTATGAAGCGTCGAAACTGGGTGGCCGGCTGCGCTCGCAAGCCTTCAACGGCACCGACGGGATCATCGCCGAGTTGGGTGGCATGCGCTTTCCGGTCTCTTCGACGGCCTTCTACCACTATGTGGACAAGTTGGGCCTGGAGACCAAGCCATTCCCCAACCCGCTGACCCCCGCCTCGGGCAGCACGGTGATCGACCTGGAAGGCCAGACCTACTACGCCGAAAAGGCCGCGGACCTGCCCGACCTGTTCCACGAGGTGGCCGACGCCTGGGCCGACGCCCTGGAAAGCGGCGCGCAGTTTGCCGATATCCAGCAGGCGATCCGTGACCGTGATGTACCGCGCCTGAAAGCGCTGTGGAACACGCTGGTGCCCCTGTGGGACGACCGCACGTTCTACGACTTCGTCGCCACCTCACGCTCATTCGCCAAGCTGAGCTTCCAGCACCGGGAGGTGTTCGGCCAGGTCGGCTTCGGTACCGGAGGCTGGGACTCGGACTTCCCCAACTCGATGCTGGAAATCTTCCGCGTGGTGATGACCAATTGCGACGACCACCAACACTTGGTCGTGGGCGGCGTCGAGCAGGTGCCGCAAGGCATCTGGCGCCATGTGCCGGAACGCTGCGCCCATTGGCCGCAAGGCACCAGCCTCAGCTCGCTGCACGGCGGTGCGCCGCGTACTGGGGTCAAGCGCATTGCCCGCGCCGCCGATGGCCAGTTGGCGGTGACCGACAACTGGGGCGATACCCGCCATTACGCCGCCGTGCTTGCAACGTGCCAGACCTGGCTGCTGACCACGCAGATCGACTGCGAAGAGTCGCTGTTCTCGCAGAAGATGTGGATGGCCCTGGACCGTACCCGCTACATGCAATCGTCGAAAACCTTCGTGATGGTCGACCGCCCGTTCTGGAAGGACAAAGACCCGCAAACCGGCCGCGACCTGATGAGCATGACGCTCACTGACCGCCTCACCCGCGGGACCTACCTGTTCGACAACGGTGACGACAAGCCGGGGGTGATCTGCCTGTCCTACGCGTGGATGAGCGATGCCCTGAAGATGCTCCCGCACCCGGTGGAAAAACGCGTGCAGCTGGCCCTCGACGCACTGAAGAAAATCTACCCGAAGACCGATATCGCCGGGCACATCATCGGCGACCCGATCACCATATCGTGGGAGGCCGACCCGCACTTCCTCGGTGCCTTCAAGGGCGCGCTGCCGGGCCATTACCGCTACAACCAGCGCATGTACGCGCACTTCATGCAGCAGGACATGCCCGCCGAACAGCGCGGCATGTTCATCGCCGGCGACGACGTGTCGTGGACGCCGGCGTGGGTGGAAGGCGCGGTGCAGACGTCGCTCAATGCCGTGTGGGGTATCATGAATCACTTCGGTGGCCAGACCCACCCGGACAACCCAGGCCCAGGCGATGTGTTCGATGAAATCGGCCCGATCGCCCTGGCCGACTGAGACAAGGAGGCGCCATGCGCATCGCTCTGTTCCAAGACGCGCCCAACCCACTGGACGTGCCCGGCAATCTGCAACGGCTGCAGCACCAGGCGCAACGGGCGGCTGAACGCGGCGCCCAGCTGCTGGTGTGCCCGGAGATGTTCCTCACCGGCTACAACATCGGCCTGGCCCAGGTCGAGCGCCTGGCCGAGGCCAGTGATGGCCCCGCGGCCATGGACGTGGTGGAGATCGCCCAGGCGCATCACATCGCCATCGTCTATGGCTACCCGGAGCGCGGCGATGATGGCGCGTTCTACAACAGCGTGCAGTTGATCGATGCCCACGGTCGCAGCCTGTGCAACTACCGTAAGACGCACCTGTTCGGTGAGCTGGACCGCTCGATGTTCAGCGCAGGCCCGGACCATTTCCCGGTTGTGGAACTGGAAGGCTGGAAGGTCGGCATGCTGATCTGCTACGACATCGAGTTTCCGGAGAACGCCCGGCGCCTGGCGCTGGACGGCGCCGAACTGATCCTGGTACCGACGGCGAACATGGCGCCTTACGATTTCATCTGCCAGGTGACGGTGCGAGCGCGGGCACAGGAGAACCAGTGTTACCTGGTGTATGCCAACTATTGTGGGGCCGAGGGCGACATCCAGTATTGCGGGCAGAGCAGCATCATCGGCCCGGATGGCAGCCTGCTGGCCATGGCCGGGCGGGACGAGTGCCAGTTGCTGGCCGAGCTTGCGCGTGAGCAGGTGGTAGAAGGGCGCAAGGCGTTTCCTTACCTGACCGACTTGCGCCAGGAACTGCATGTGCGCGAGGGTTTGTAGGAGCGGCAAGGGTTACGACAGTGCGTTAGCATTAACGCCTACCTGGAGCCCTCATGCCTGACGCCACGCAGCACCTCACTCTCGCCAACGGCCTGCAGCTGACCCTGCGCCATGCCCCGCGCCTCAAGCGTGCGGCGGCCGCGTTGCGGGTGCAGGCAGGCAGCCACGATGCCCCGGCAAAATGGCCGGGTATGGCGCACTTTCTCGAACACCTGTTCTTCCTGGGCACAGCGCGCTTCCCGTTGGAAGACGGCCTGATGCGGTATGTGCAGGCCCTCGGTGGCCAGGTCAACGCCAGCACCCGTGAGCGCACCACCGACTTTTTCTTCGAGGTCCCCCCCGCGGCTTTGGCCGGCGGGCTGGAGCGCCTGTGCCAGATGCTGGCCGAACCCGACCTTGGCATCGAGCGCCAGCGCCGGGAGCGTGAGGTCATTCATGCCGAGTTCATCGCCTGGTCGCGTAACCCGCAGGCTCAGCAGCAATTCGCCCTGCTGCAGTCGGTTTCGCCCCAGCATCCGCTGAGCAGTTTTCAGGCGGGCAATCGTTACACCCTCGCCCTGCAAGATCCTGCATTTCAACGCGCCCTTGGCCTGTTTCACCAACGCTTCTACCAAGGTGGGCAGATCACACTGAGCCTGTGCGGCCCACAACCGCTGGAAGCACTGGAACGCCTGGGCCGGGAATTTGGCAGCCTGCTCCCGGCCGGTAGCCGTGCCACGCAGGCATCGCCGCCGCCACTGCGCAGGGCCGGGCAGCCACTGACGCTCGCCCACGAAAGCCTGCCAGAAGGTGCCGAGCGCGCACTGGGGTTGCTGATCGACCTGCTCGACGACAGCCGACCAGGCGGATGGCTGAGTGCGCTTCGCCAGCGCGGTTGGCTCCAAGGCTTCAAAGCCGAAACGCTGTATGCGTTCGCCGGGCAGTTGCTTTGGCACATCGACCTGCAGCTCGGGGCTGATGCCTGCAAGGATGAGGCGATCGCATTGCTGCATAGCTGGTTCGATTTTATCCGTCAGGCCGATCCGCAGCGGCTGAACGCCGCGTTCAGTCAATTGCAGCGCAGCCGTGAGTGGGCCGCCAGCCCGCTGGAGCTGGCACGACGGGACAGCTCAGGCCAACCCTTCGCCGCACTCGACGAACAAGGCCTGAGTGCGCTGAAGGCACTGCTTGCCAGCCTTCCCAGCAGCGAGCATGGCCAATGGCAGATACCCGCCGCAGACCCTCTGCTGACCGCCGCACCGCCCCCCGCGACCGCGCCGTTACCCAACGCACTGGCCATCAGCAACATGCTCCCGGCATCACGCCAATACGCCGCCCTTTATCTGCGCTGGCACCTGCCCTCAAGCCTGCGTCATGGCGTGTTCCCGATCCTTTGCCAGGCGCTGCGCCCTTTGCAGGAGCGCGCCGAACGCGCCGGGCTGCACCTACAGTTCAGCGAAGCTGGCGAATATTGGCAGCTACAGTGCGCCGGCCAACCGTCGGCAGTGATGAACGCCGTCACCGAAGCCCTCGCGCTGCTGAACGCGCCCTCACCTGCCGATTGGCAGACCCCGCCGCCCGCGCCCGCCCTGATCCCGATCAGAGCCCTGCTCAAGCGACTGCCTGATGCCATGCATACCCACAAGGCCGAACCGCTACCCGCGGGCTCGCTCGAACCGAGGCAGCTTGCGCAGGCGTGGGAACAGGCCCGCTGGCATGGCCTGGCGCTGGGCTTTGAAGACACGGGCCCTCTCGGCACCGTGCTGACCCACTGCCCCGGGCAAGGCGCCACGGCCACAGCGCCGCCCCAGTGGCAGGCCCGTCGATGGGTAGACGCTGCACTGGCCGGCAGCGAAAACGCAGTGTTGCTGTTCTGCCCAGTGCCCGCTGACCAGCAAGCCATCGGCCGCCTGCTCGCGCAGCTGTTGCAGGGGCCGGTGTATCAACGCCTACGGGTAGAGCTGCAACTGGGCTACGCGGTGTTCAGCGCCTTCCGTCAGATTGAAGGCTGCGCTGGCCTGCTGTTTGGCGTGCAATCGCCCCATGCCACCCCTGCTCAAATTCTCGCTCACCTGCAGCCGGTCCTAAGCAAAGGCGTGGTGCTCGACAGCGCAGCACAGCAGGCGCTGGCCGAGCAGTTCGCCGAGCCTGCGATGGCCAATGCCGAGGTGGCCGAATGGGCGTGGCAGACACACCTGGCGACACGACCCGACAGGCTGAATGACCTACAGTGGTCTATCCTCATGGCTCGGCAAGCGGACCTTGAAGCGCTGCTTGGCAGCCTTCTGGCCCCTCATGCCCCTTGGCTCTGCCTGGCCAACAGCGCAGCGCCAGACCCATCCTGGCAATAGCAAAAACGAGGATTGTTACGTTAACTGCAAGGGCGCTTTTCGAAGAATTAACCTTTCGGTACATATTTTTCTTGTAAGATAGCGCAATCTCAGTCAAGGGAACCTCCGGCGTACGGCGGTACCCAATAAGTAGCTGACCAACCCAACCCCGTTCGGAAGGAGTCATCCCATGTGGACCAAACCTGCATACACTGATCTGCGTATCGGCTTCGAAGTCACCATGTACTTCGCCAACCGCTAAGCCCTGCTTACGGTTCGACGCCTCGGCCCGCCGGGGCGTTTGTGTTTTTTGGAAACGGTTTTCCGGTAGAGAGTGGCCATGTACATCCAGATTCTCGGTTCTGCCGCCGGCGGCGGCTTCCCCCAGTGGAACTGCAACTGCGTCAACTGCAAGGGCTACCGCGACGGCAGCCTGCGGGCCACGGCGCGCACGCAATCGTCCATCGCGCTGTCCGACGATGGCGAGCACTGGGTCTTGTGCAATGCCTCGCCCGACATCCGCGCCCAACTGCAGGCCTTCGCGCCGATGCAGCCGGCCCGCGCCCTGCGCGATACCGGCATCAATGCCATCGTCCTGCTCGACAGCCAGATCGACCACACCACCGGCCTGCTCAGCCTGCGCGAAGGCTGCCCGCACCAGGTGTGGTGCACAGACATGGTCCACCAAGACCTGACCACCGGCTTTCCGCTGTTCAACATGCTCAGCCACTGGAACGGCGGCCTGCAATGGAACCGCATTGAGCTCGAAGGCAGCTTCGTTATCGACGCCTGCCCCAACCTCAGGTTCACGCCCTTCCCCCTGCGCAGCGCCGCGCCCCCCTATTCGCCGCACCGCTTCGACCCGCACCCGGGTGACAACCTGGGCTTGCTGGTCGAAGACACCCGCACCGGTGGCAAGCTGTTCTACGCCCCGGGCCTGGGCCAGGTCGACGACAAGCTGCTGGCGATGATGCACGGCGCCGACTGCCTGCTGGTCGACGGCACCCTGTGGGAAGACGATGAAATGCAGCGCCGTGGTGTCGGCACCCGCACCGGTCGCGAGATGGGCCACCTGGCGCAAAACGGCCCCGGCGGTATGCTCGAGGTGCTCGATGGTTTCCCGCGCCAGCGCAAGGTACTTATCCACATCAACAACACCAACCCAATTCTCGATGAAGACTCGCCAGAACGGGCCGAGGTCCAGCGTCGAGGCGTTGAAGTCGCCTTCGATGGCATGAGCATCGAGCTTTAAGGAGGCCTGATGAGCGACCCATTGCCGATGTCCCCTGCCGAATTCGAGCAGGCCCTGCGCGCCAAAGGTGCCTACTACCATATTCATCACCCGTATCACGTGGCGATGTACCAGGGCCGCGCCAGCCGCGAGCAGATCCAGGGCTGGGTAGCCAACCGCTTCTACTACCAGGTCAACATCCCGATGAAGGATGCCGCGATCCTGGCCAACTGCCCGGACCGCGAAGTACGCCGTGAGTGGATCCAGCGCCTGCTCGACCATGACGGCGCGCCTGGCGAAGACGGCGGTATTGAGGCCTGGCTGCGCCTTGGCCAGGCCGTGGGCCTGGACCCTGATCAACTGCGCTCCCAGGAGCTGGTACTGCCCGGCGTGCGCTTTGCCGTCGACGCCTACGTCAACTTCGCCCGCCGCGCCAGTTGGCAAGAGGCGGCCAGCAGCTCGCTGACCGAGCTGTTCGCCCCGCAGATCCACCAGTCGCGCCTGGACAGCTGGCCACAGCACTACCCCTGGATCGACCCCGCCGGCTACGAATACTTCCGCACGCGCCTGGGCCAGGCGCGGCGTGATGTCGAGCACGGCTTGGCAATCACCTTGCAGCACTACACCACCCGTGCGGGCCAGGAGCGTATGCTGGAGATCCTGCAGTTCAAGCTGGATATTCTTTGGAGCATGCTCGATGCCATGAGCATGGCCTACGAGCTGAACCGCCCGCCTTATCATTCGGTCACCCAGGAACGGGTCTGGCACAAGGGGATCGCCCTATGAGTTTCGATCGCAAGCAAGTGCCCAACTGGCGCCCCGGCTACCGCTTCCAGTACGAGCCGGCACAGAAAGGCCATGTGTTGCTGTACCCCGAGGGCATGATCAAGCTCAACGAAAGCGCTGCGCTGATCGGTGGCCTGATCGATGGCCAGCGCGACGTCGCGGCAATCATTGCCGAACTTGCACGGCAGTTCCCCGATGTGCCGGAAGTTGCCGACGACATCGAGCAGTTCATGGAGGTGGCCCGTGGCGAACACTGGATCGTCCTCGACTGAGTTGCCGGCCACGCCTGAGGTCGGCTTGCCGCTGTGGCTGCTGGCCGAGCTCACTTACCGTTGCCCGCTGCAATGCCCGTACTGCTCCAACCCGCTGGACTTCGCTGCCCAAGGCCAGGAATTAAGCACCGCGCAGTGGTTCAAGGTGATGGCCGAAGCGCGAGAAATGGGCGCCGCGCAGATTGGCTTCTCCGGCGGCGAACCGCTGGTGCGCCAGGACCTCGCCGAGCTGATCGGTGAGGCCCGTCGGCTGGGCTACTACACCAACCTGATCACCTCCGGCATCGGCCTGACCGAAGCCCGCATCGCCGACTTCAAAAAAGCCGGCCTGGACCATATCCAGATCAGCTTCCAGGCCAGCGACGAGCAGGTGAACAACCTGCTGGCCGGCTCGAAAAAGGCCTTCGCGCAGAAGCTGGAGATGGCCCGTGCCGTGAAGGCACACGGCTACCCGATGGTGCTCAACTTCGTTACCCATCGGCACAACATCGACAAGATCGACCGCATCATCGAGCTGTGCATCGCCCTCGAAGCCGACTTCGTCGAGCTCGCCACCTGCCAGTTCTATGGCTGGGCGCACCTCAATCGCCTGGGCCTGCTGCCGACCCGCGCGCAATTGGAGCGCGCCGAGCGCATCACCAACCAATACCGTGACAAGCTCAAGGCCGAGGGCAACCCCTGCAAGCTGATCTTCGTCACCCCGGACTATTACGAAGAGCGCCCCAAGGCCTGCATGAATGGCTGGGGCAGCCTGTTCCTGACCATCACCCCGGACGGCACCGCCCTGCCCTGCCACGGCGCCCGCCAACTGCCGGTGCAGTTCCCCAACGTGCGTGACCACGACCTGCGTCATATCTGGTACGACTCGTTCGGCTTCAACCGTTACCGCGGTTACCAATGGATGCCTGAGCCCTGCCGCTCCTGCGATGAGAAGGAAAAGGACTTCGGCGGTTGCCGTTGCCAGGCCTTCATGCTCACCGGCGATGCCAGTAACGCCGACCCGGTGTGCGCAAAATCGGCTGATCACGGCATCATCCTCAAGGCCCGCGAGGAGGCAGAAACCGCCCAACTCGCGATTGAAGAGATGACCTTCCGCAATGAACGAAACTCCCGTGTCATCGCTCGCGGCTGAATTCAGCGCAGCACATGCCGTTGCTGCAGGCACCGACTTCGCCGAGCTCAAGGTCAGCCCGGCCGGGCTGTTCTGGAACGAATTTCGCCCGGCCGACGGCGCCTGCCGAATCTGGCACTGGCACCAGTACCAAGCCCAGTGCCTGACACCGGATGGCTTCAGTGTGCGCAGCCGGGTGTACGAATACGGCGGCGGCAGTTTCTGCGTCGGCGGTGACGGGCTGGTCTTCGTCAACGAAACGGATCAACAGGTGTATACCCAAGGGCTGGACGGCGAAGTGCCGCGCCCGCTGACCCAGGCAGACGATTGCCGTTACGGCGATGTGCACTGGCATGACGGCCAGGTGCTGGCAGTCGAGGAACACCATGGGCCAACCGTGGAGCATCGCCTGGTTGCCCTGCGCGAAGGCGCCCGCGAGGTGCTGGCTGAAGGTGCCGACTTCTACGCGTCACCCACCTTGAGCGGCGACGGGCAGCGCTTGGCCTGGGTCGAATGGGACCGCCCGGCGCAACCCTGGACACAGACGCGCTTGCTGCTGCGCGAGCGTGACAGCAGCGGCGCCTGGGGGCCTGCGCGTTGCGTGGCGGGCCTGGACGAATCCCTGCAACAACCGCGTTTCGATGCGCAAGGCCGCTTGTATTGCCTGTCGGACCGCAATGGCTTCTGGCAGCCCTGGGGGGAGATCGCCGGGCACTGGCAGGCCCTGCCCGCCGAACCCGCCGACCATGCCGGCGCGCCCTGGCAACTGGGTACCAGCACCTGGCTCGCGCTGGGGCCGCAACGCTATGTAGCCAGTTGGTTCGAGGATGGCTTTGCGCAGTTAGGGCTGATAACCGCGAACCAGCAAGTGGAGCGTTTTGCCAGCGCCTACACCCGCTTTCGCAGCCTGGCGATGGATGCCGGGCAGCTCTATGCCATCGCCGCCTCGCCCGTCAGCCCACCCGCCGTCATTGCCATCGACCTGAGCAATCATGAGGTGCGGGTACTGGCCGGTGGTGCCGAGGTGCTGCCCGCCGAATGCATCAGCAAGCCGCAGGCCATGCGCTACGCCAGCGGCAACGGTATCGCCCATGGTTTCTTCTACCCGGCCATGAACGCCAAAGCGCCCGCGCCCTTGGTGGTGTTTATCCATGGCGGGCCGACCTCGGCGTGCTACCCAGCGCTCGACCCACGCATCCAGTATTGGACCCAGCGCGGCTTCGCCGTCGCCGACCTCAATTACCGCGGCAGCACGGGTTATGGCCGGGCCTATCGCCAGGCGCTGCACCTGCGCTGGGGCGAGAGCGATGTCGAGGATGCCTGCGCGGCGGTTGCGCACTTGGCGGGGCTGGGGCTGATCGACCCGAGCAAGGCCTTCATTCGCGGCGGCAGCGCGGGCGGCTACACCACGCTATGTGCCCTGGCGTTCCATGAAGTGTTCCGGGCCGGTGCCAGCCTGTATGGCGTCAGTGACCCTGTCGCACTGGGCCGCGCCACGCACAAGTTCGAAGGGGACTACCTGGACTGGTTGATCGGCGACCCGCTGCAGGACGCCGAACGTTATCGCGCACGCACGCCCCTGCTGCATGCAGCGCAGATCAAAGTGCCGGTGATTTTCTTCCAGGGTGAGCTGGATGCGGTGGTGGTGCCAGAGCAGACGCGCCTGATGCTGGACGCCCTGAAGGCAAATGGCATTGCAGCCGAGGGGCACTTCTATGCGGGAGAGCGGCACGGGTTCCGTAATGCACAGAACCTGGCGCATGCGTTGGAAGAGGAATGGGCGTTTTATTGCCGGGTGTTGGGCCAGTAAAGCCAAGGGGGCCGCACTGCGGCCCCGCGTTTCTTAGCGCTTGGCGATGATATACACCGCGTGCACGATCCCCGGAATGTACCCACACAGCGTCAGCAGAATATTCAGCCAGAACGCCCCGGCAAAGCCCACCTGCAGAAATACCCCAAGCGGCGGCAGCAAGATGGCGATGATGATGCGAATGAAGTCCATGCACGTCTCTCCTGAAGGGTTACAACAGAGACTAGCCGCGCGTCGTAGAGGTTCCACGTTGGGCGCCAGGTAAAAAGGTAAAGATAGGGTGAAGGCTGCCAAGTGCTTGTCTTGGTTTTTGAGGTGGTGCGCAAATCGAGCGCCGCCCGCGCGGCGCTTCGCAGCACAAGGCTGCTCCTACATCTGTTTCGGGCCAGTTACGCCTGTACCTACGCGCGCGACCGCCTTGTTTGTTCCGCACGATATCGAGGTGGACGCCAAAGGGCCGCGCGCCTCTGCCTCAGGACTCATTGGCCGGAAACAGATGTAGGAGCAGCCTTGTGCTGCGAAGCGCCGCGCGGGCGGCGCTCGATCTTCCAGGCGCAGAAGATCCAGCGACAAGCACCCCAAAAAAAACGCCCCGGGCCAAATGAAACAGGCCAGGGGCGATGCGCAGGAACGCCAGACGGTTCGTTGAATTCGGTTACGCCGGCATTTCGCGGCGGGCTTGCTGCTGTGCATGCAGGCGGGCAAAGGCGCGGGCCAGGCGCAGGAGCATTTCGTCGATGTTGCCCTTGCTCACGGTCAACGCCGGCGAGAAACGCACCACATCCGCCTGCGGTGCATTGAGCAGCAGGCCTTCATGCAGGGCGGCCGTTACCAGGTTCTGGGCGACACCTTCGTGCAGTTGCAGGGCCCACAGCAGCCCCTGGCCACGCACCTCGCCCTGGCCATAACGGCCAGCCAGGCGGCTCAGGCCTTCGCGCAGGTGGCGGCCGCTGTCCTGCACATGCTCGAAAAAGCCAGGCTCCAGCACGCTGTCCAGCACTGCCAGGCCTGCCGCGCTCATCAGCGCGTTGCCATGGTGGCTGCCTTCCAGCTCACCCGGCTCGGCGCAGCAAGCGGTGCCGCGTGCCAGCAAGGCGGCCAGCGGTACCCCACCGCCCAAGCCCTTGCCCAGGGTGATGATGTCGGCACGTACCCCGTAAGTCTGCTCGGCGAGCAGCGCACCACACCGGCCGATACCGGTCTGGACTTCATCCAGAATCAGCAGGATGCCCAGCTCGCGGCACAGCGTTTCGACGCCTTTGAGGTACGCCTGTGTGGCGGGAATGACCCCCGCCTCGCCCTGGATCGGCTCAAGCATGATCGCCACGGTGCGCGAGTTCACTTCCGCATGCAGTGCCGCCAGGTCATTGAAAGGCACCTTGCTGAAGCCCGGCAGCCCAGGCTCGCAGCGATTGCACGGCAGCGGGTCGGAGGCTGACAGCGCGCCCAGGCTGCGGCCGTGGCAAGCCTGGCTGGCGGTGATGATGTGATAGGCGCCATTGCGGTGCAGCTGGCCCCATTTGCGCGCCAGCTTGATCGCCCCTTCGCACGCTTCGGCGCCGCTGTTCAGCAGGTAGGCCTGGTCGCTGCCGGTGCTCTGGCACAGGCGGTTGACCAGCGCCAGCCGGCCGCGGCTGTGAAACCCCGAACCCGGGTTGATCAGCGCCTGGGCCTGATTGCCCAGCGCCTTGACCAGTACGCTGGGGCTGTGGCCGAGGCTGTTCACCGCGCCGCCCTGGGTGAAGTCCAAGAAGGCATGCCCTTCGCTGTCCCACAACCACGAGCCCTGGCCGCGCACGAAAACCTGCGGGGCACGTTCGGTACTCGGCATCAGGCGCTCACGGGACAACTGCGGCGCATCCGCCACGGTCACCGGCGCACGCTCGGGCTCAGCGACGGCGGCGGCAGCCGAGCGACGCAGGTTGAACAGGTTCATCAGGGCTCCAACCAATCACGGTAAAGGGCGGCCAATGTGCGGTCTTGATGCCGGCACTTGATATTCAGCCTTGCCTATCAAAAGTGTTTTTCATCCGGGGTAACAATCCGGCTCGATGACCGCTGTAACCCATTGGAATACGGCGATAGACTAGGCGCCACGACGGGTTTCGACCATTTCGTTTTTCCAGCATTTTCGATAAGTGTTACTTATGGATTTCCGCCAACTGCGTTATTTCGTCGCGGTGTACGAAGAAGGCCATGTCGGCCGCGCCGCCGAGCGCCTGTCTTTGTCCCAACCCGCGCTTTCCCAGCAGATCCGCCAACTGGAGCACAGCCTCGACCTGAGCCTGTTCGAGCGCAGCAACAAGCGCCTGCTGCCGACCTTGGCCGCCCACACCCTGTACAACCATGCCCTGCCGCTGCTCGATGGCCTGCAACGGGCCCAGGAGGCCATGCGCAACTTCAAGGGCCAGTCTTTGCGTACCCTGGCCATCGGCGTACTGCAGACCGTGCGACCCAGCCTGGTGCCGCAGTTGCTCGAACGCTTGCGCAAGGCCCAGCCGCACCTTGTGGTGCAAATCTACGAGCTGTCGGGGCTGGAAATCGAACGGCGCCTGCTCAATGGCAGCCTGGACATCGGCATCAGTTACCTGCCACCGCGCCAACCCGGGCTGCATGGCCTGTTGCTGTACGAAGATGAACTGCAGTTGGTCATCCCCGACACCCATCCCTTGAAGGACTTCAAGAAGGTGTCGATCCGCCAGGCCGCTGAACTGCCCATGCTGATGCTGGGCGAAGAGTTTCAGATTCGACAGATCTGGCAGGCGCAACTGGCCAGCCAGGGCCGTCGGCCGCAGGTGCAGGCAGAGATGAACAACATGGCGGGGATTCTCGACAGCCTGGCCCATACGGCGCTGGCTACCATCTTGCCGGGGCGGGCCAAGGACGCGGCCGAGGATGACCAGGGGCTGCTGTGGAAGCCATTGAGCGAGCCGCGGGTGCCGCTCAAGGTCGGGCTGGTGTTCCGCGATGCGCAGCGCCAGCAAGCCTCGGTGGAGCTGCTGCGTACGTTACTGGAAGAAGAGACAGACGCGCGCCAGCTGGGAGGCTCGCCTTTGGATGTGCTGGGCTGACAAAAAAACGCGCACAAAGAAAACCCCGCCGAAGCGGGGTTTTCCAGACTGTTTCCCTGTGACATCCGTATCGCCCCGCCATCCTGGCAGGTGGTCCTTCGTCGTCTTCCTTGATCTGTCCTTTGCGCTTCCTGCGCAACGTCCATGTGGTAAAGATTACCTGTGGATCCAATCTGAGAACAGTGGTGAAAAGTCACCACGTCGTGTAGGAAAAAGCTTACAAAGGGGATTCATTCCCAGACATGCCAATACTGGGGGCCGCTTTGCGGCCCCACAATCTATCAAAACTGCTCAGCGTCCAGCAGGTACAGCGACTCACTCCCCGCCTTCACCGACGCCACCAGCGAATCGACCCGTGGCAGCAACCGTGCAAAGTAAAACCGCGCCGTACCCAGCTTGCCCGAGTAGAACGCCTCATCCCCCTCACCCGCCTGCGCCGCACGCGCCATCAGCGCCCACATGTAGCCATACGCCACATAACCAAAGGCATGCAGGTACTCGACCGAGGCCGCGCCAATTTCATTGGGGTTGCCCTTGGCCTGCTCCAGCACCCACTCGGTCAGCCCGTCCAGCTGGTCGAGGTACGCGCCCAGCGGCTTGGCGAACTCGTCCAGCGCGCTGTCGGCACCGGCGATGAAGCGGCGGATCTCGTCCGAGAAGAGCTTGTAGTACGCGCCACCACTGGCAACCACCTTGCGCCCCATCAGGTCGAGGGCCTGGATGCCGTTGGTGCCTTCGTAGATCTGCGTAATCCGCACATCACGCACCAGTTGCTCCTGGCCCCACTCACGAATGTAACCATGCCCGCCAAACACCTGCTGGCCGTGCACCGTGCACTCCAGGCCCAGGTCGGTCAGGAAGGCCTTGGCCACCGGCGTCAACAAGGCCACCAGCTCTTCACTGCGCTTGCGCGTGGTGGCGTCTTCGCTGTACTTGGCACTGTCGAGTTGCAGCGCCACGTAGCTCGAGAAGGCGCGCCCGCCTTCGATCAAGGCTTTCATGGTTAGCAGCATGCGCCGCACATCAGGGTGCACGATGATCGGGTCGGCAACCTTGTCCTTGGCGTGTGGGCCGGTCGGGGCACGGCTCTGCAGGCGGTCACGGGCGTACTCAACGGCGTTCTGGTAGGAACGCTCAGCCGATGCCAGGCCCTGAATGCCGACGCCCAGGCGCTCGTAGTTCATCATGGTGAACATGGCCGCCAAGCCCTTGTTGGGCTCACCGACCAGGTAACCGACCGCTTCGTCGAAGTTCATCACACAAGTGGCGGAGGCTTGAATGCCCATTTTGTGTTCGATCGAGCCGCAAGTGGCCGGGTTGCGCGCGCCCAGGCTGCCGTCTTCGTTAACCAGGAACTTGGGCACCAGGAACAACGAAATGCCTTTCGGCCCGGCGGGCGCGTCCGGCAGCTTGGCCAACACCAAGTGGATGATGTTCTCGGTCAGGTCGTGCTCACCACCGGTGATGAAGATCTTGGTGCCACTGACCTTGTAGCTGCCGTCGGCCTGGGGTTCGGCCTTGGTGCGGATGATGCCCAGGTCGGTGCCGGCATGGGGCTCGGTCAGGCACATGGAGCCAGCCCAGACGCCGGCGTACATGTTGGGCAGGTACTGTTGCTTGAGCGCTTCACTGGCGTGGGCATTGATCGACAGGCAGGCACCGGCAGTCAGCATCGGGTACAGGCCGAAGGCCAGGCTCGACGCGTTGACCATTTCCTCGACCTGGGCCGAGATAACCTTGGGCATGCCCATGCCGCCGAACAAGGGATCGCCACCAACGCCCACCCAGCCACCCTCGGCGTAGGTGTTGTAGGCCTCAATGAAGCCGGCCGGCGTGCTGACCGCGCCGTTGTCCCAGTGGCAGCCCTCTTCGTCGGCGGCGCGGCTGAGTGGGGCGATGGTCCTGGCCGTCACCTTGCCGGCCTCTTCCAGCACAGCGAGGGCGGTCTCGGCATCCACCACTTCGGCCAGCGCGGGCAACTGCGCCCATTGCTCGGTCACGTTGAAGACTTCATTCAAAACGAAGCGCATGTCGCGCAGGGGCGCTTTATAGTCGGCCATGACAACCTCTCACTAGTAGGGTCGGGGCGGTCTCGGGGAACCGCGACACTGGGTTGCAGGCAGTGTAACCGAACAACTTTTACGAGACATAGGGTCATCAGCTGACCGTATAGTCTTGCTTGGTCACGCCATGCGGACCGCCCCACGCTGCGATTGTTGCCCATGCACCATGACACAATTGCGCCCGGCCTCTTTGGCGCTGTACAGCGCCTGGTCGGCCGACTTGAGCACCGCCTCCGGGTTGCGATGATCGGCCTGGCGCTCGGCCACACCGATGCTGATGGTCACCGACACCGTACCCGCGCCGCTGCCAGCACGGCGCTGTCGCCCAGCCGAGTCGTCCTGCGGTCGGCTGTTCTGGTCGCGCAGCTGCATCGCATAGTTAGCAATCACCCCGCGCACAGCTTCCACATGCGGCACGCATTCTTCAGCCGTCTTGCCCGCAAAGACCAGGGCAAATTCCTCGCCACCATAACGGTAGGCGCGGCCGCCACCGGTGACCTTGGACAACCGGCTGGCAACCAGGCGCAACACTTGGTCGCCGACATCGTGGCCGTGGGTATCGTTGAATTTCTTGAAGTGGTCGACGTCGGTCATGGCGATCACATAGTTGCGCCCCAGCCGCTGCATGCGCTCGTTCAAAGCACGGCGCCCCGGCAAGCCCGTCAGCTCGTCGCGGAAGGCCATCTGATAGGCCTCGTGCGCCACGGCCGCGGCAATCATCAACATCACCTGGCTGCACATGATGTTCAGGGTAAACGGCAGGATGAACGTCTGCGGCAGCATCCAGAACAGGCCGATCAGGCCAATGACCTGCGCCGCATGCAACGGCCTGGGCGCACGCAGGTACTGCACCACCAGCAGGATGAACACGCCGAGGAACAGCGGGTAGACCATCTGGATCAGGCTCATCCACTGGCCATGCAAGGCCGGCCAGCGGATCTCTGCCAGCCAGGCCAGCAGCGCGTCGGGGTAGCTTTGCTCCAGTGCCACCGCAACGCTCGCAACAGCGAACAACACGGCGAAGCGGGCGACCAGGTCCTGCAGCAGGTGGGTGCGCTCCTGCCAGGCGCCATACAGCCCGAACAGGGCCGGCAGCAGCAGGCACACCAAGTGGAAGATGACCGCGGCGTCCGCACGCACGTGGCCGTTGTCGCGGTAGAAGTCGGTCTGGGTGTCGAGCAGGAAGTAGGCGATATACACCGTGACCATCAGAAACAGCTCACGCTGGCGCCGGTAGACGGCGCAGTAGGCACCGCCCAATAGCAGGACCAAGGTGGGCAAGACATTGAACAGCGATGTGAAAAAGACACTGAGGTCTCTTACGTAAGCCGCCGCAAGGCCTGCCAGCAAGAGAAACAGCGAAGGCAGGAAGTGGGTTACGCGTACAGCATCAAGACGAAACAAGGGTAATCTCCAACCCGGCAGATCAATAGTGGCATTGTGCCCTTATTTCATCGGCAGCGCGCGTGAACAGTTGAATACAGTCTGATGCCGCCCCTGTGTAGGAGCAGCCTTGTGCTGCGAAGAGGCCGGTATGACAAACGATTTTCTGTGGCCGTTATGGCCTCTTCGCAGCACAAGGCTGCTCCTACACAGGCATCTGGCTGCAGAATAAAAAAACCCGCCTGCCGGTGAGGGCAGGCGGGTTTTTGTGCACGCGGTGGATCAGTAAGAGAGGCCGAAGTGCTCTTCGTCCATCGCCATCAGGTTTCCAGCACCCGACAGCATGGTCGCCACATGGGTACGGGTGCGCGGCAGGATGCGCTGGAAGTAGAAGCGCGCGGTCTGCAGCTTGGCGGTGTAGAACGCCACTTCTTCAGTACCGGCAGCCAGCTTCTCAGCAGCCAGGCGAGCAATGTCGGCCCAGAAGTAAGCCAGGCAGGCGTAACCGGAATACATCAGGTAATCGACCGAAGCGGCACCCACTTCTTCGCGATCCTTCATGGCGGCCATACCCACTTTCATGGTCAGCTCGCCCCATTCCTTGTTGATGGCCGCCAACGGCTCAACGAACTCTTTGACCGCCTCGTTGCCTTCCTGCGCCTGGCAGAACTTGTGCACGATCTTGGTAAAGCCCTTCAGCGCTTCGCCTTGGGTCATCAGCACTTTACGGCCAAGCAGGTCCAGCGCCTGGATACCGGTGGTGCCTTCGTACAGCATGGAGATACGGCTGTCGCGCACGTTCTGCTCCATGCCCCACTCGGCGATGAAGCCATGGCCACCGTAGATCTGCACGCCGTGGTTGGCAGCCTCGAAACCGACTTCGGTCATGAAGGCCTTGGCGATCGGGGTCATGAAGGCCAGCAGGGCGTCGGCTTTTTTGCGCTCTTCCTCGTCCTGGCTGTACTTGACGATATCCACCTGCTTGGCGGTGAAGTAGACCATGGCGCGGTTGCCTTCGGCGAAGGCCTTCATGGTCAGCAGCATGCGGCGCACGTCCGGGTGGACGATGATCGGGTCAGCCGCCTTTTCAGGGGCTTTAGGGCCGGTCAGCGAACGCATCTGCAGGCGCTCACGGGCGTATTTCAGGCCACCCTGGAACGCCACTTCGGCGTGGGCCAGGCCTTGCAGCGCGGTGCCCAGGCGAGCAGTGTTCATGAAGGTGAACATGCAGTTCAGGCCTTTGTTGGCCGGGCCGATCAGGTAGCCGGTAGCGCCGTCGAAGTTCATCACGCAGGTGGCGTTACCGTGGATGCCCATCTTGTGCTCGATCGAGCCACAGGTCACCGCGTTGCGCTCACCGATAGCGCCTTCGGCGTTGGGCAGGAACTTGGGCACGATGAACAGCGAGATGCCTTTGGTGCCGGCCGGTGCATCGGGCAGGCGGGCCAGGACGATATGGACGATGTTATCGGCCATGTCGTGCTCACCGGCGGAGATGAAGATCTTGGTGCCGGACACTTTGTACGACCCGTCGGCCTGTGGCTCGGCCTTGGTGCGCAGCATGCCCAGGTCGGTACCGCAATGCGGCTCGGTCAGGCACATGGTGCCGGTCCACTCGCCGCTGACCAGCTTGGTCAGGTAGGTGTGCTGTTGCTCTTCGGTGCCGTGCTCGGAAATGGTGTTCATCGCGCCATGGGACAGGCCTGGGTACATGCCCCACGACCAGTTCGACTCACCGACCATCTCGCTCAGGGCCAGGCCCAGCGACTCTGGCAGGCCTTGGCCGCCGTGGGCCACGTCATGGGCCAGGCTCGGCCAGCCACCTTCGACGAATTGCTCGTAGGCCGCTTTGAAACCGGTCGGCGTCTTCACGCCCGACTCGCTCCAGGTGCAGCCTTCCTGATCGCCAACGCGGTTCAGCGGGGCCAGTACCTGCTCACAGAACTTCGCGCCTTCTTCGAGGATCGCGTCGACCATGTCGGGCGTGGCGTCCTGGCAACCCGGCAGGCTCTGATAATGCGCTTCGTAGCCGAGCAGTTCATCGCGAACGAAACGGATATCACGCAAGGGGGCTTTGTAGTCAGGCATTGCGATGAACCTCTGTGATGAGTTCGGGGGTGATCGGAACTGCCGGCAAGGCTTGGCGGCCGTCGATCAAACAGTTGTTTGAAACTTACGTTTAGCGCGAGCGGATGTCAAGAAGGGACGATAGTGCCATTTGCGCCACGAAAAATGGCGTTTACGCCACCCCACGCCTTAAATCAACACAACCCCTTGTAGGAGCAGCCTTGTGCTGCGAAGAGGCCAGCAATAAAAATGAACATTCCCAGGGTGTTTAGCGGCCTCTTCGCAGCACAAGGCTGCTCCTACAGAGGGCGCGCAGGGGCGCAATGAGGCGCAAGGGAAGCCCGCACCCACAAGGAAGAGTCGCTAAGTTGAGTGCCGCGAGGGATCAGGCGTAGGTGTCGATGATCCGGCCGAGCATTTCGTCGGATGCCTTGACGACTTTCGCGCCAAGCTCCACTTCATGTTTGCCCAGTGCCAATTGCACGGTACTGGTGGCCAAGTCCATCTGCTGGCTGCGATCAACAGCGCGCAGACGCTCAGCCTGGAAGTCGCTCGACTGGCTGGTGGCGGTGCGTTCGGCGGTATTGTTGGCGATCTGGCTGGCGGCTTGATCGACGCGGTTCTGGCCGCTTTGGATTGCGCTGAGGCCCGCGTAATAGGCGGAGCTGCCGGTGATTTCCATGTCAGGACTCCATTGACGCTGGATGACGAACAGGCCTCATTAAAGCAGCAGATGGCAGAAAAGGCCCGTTTAAATCGTCAATGGCCCAGTGCCAGTCGATAGGCAGCGGCCGTTAATCCAGCAAATCCAGCTGCAAATGCTCAGCCACCATATCGGCACTCGCCAGCTTCAACTTCGGTACCCGCCCCAGGCAAGGCGCCGGCAAGCGCTCGGCGAGGCTGGCCAGGTTTTCTTCCAGGCGCGATGTGCGCGGTTCGATGATATTCGCCACCCAGCCCGCCAGTTGCAGCCCATCGCGGGCAATCGCTTCGGCGCTGAGCAAGGCATGGCTGATACAGCCCAGGCGCACCCCAACCACCAGGATCACTGGCAGTTGCAGGGCAATGGCCAGGTCAGACAGGTTGGCCTGGCCCGACAGCGGCACACGCCAGCCACCGGCGCCTTCGATCAAGGTGAAGTCGGCGTTTTGCTGCAGCACGTTGCGCATCGCCGCCAGCAGCTCGGGTACACCCAGCGTGACGCCCGCCTCGCGCGCGGCGACATGGGGTGCGATCGCAGGCTCGAAGGCGAATGGGTTGACCTGTTCGTACGGCAATTTGATCGTGCTTTCATCGATCAGCGCCTGTGCGTCGCTGTTGCGCAGCCCCTTTGCGGTTACCGTGCAACCCGACGCCACCGGCTTGGCGCCCAATGTGCTCATGCCCTGCAACCGCGCTGCATGCAGCAGGCCGGCAGCAATCGTGGTCTTGCCGACATCGGTATCGGTACCGGCAATGAAATAGGCCTGGCTCATCTGACTCCCCTTACGCCTGTGGCTTGCGCAACACACCATAGACCACTTGGTAAGTGGCGGGCAGCCCCTGAGGCTGGCGAAATGCCTCGTACGCCTGCAACAAGCCCTGCATGCGAGCACGGCCGGTGAGGCCCGAAGGCCGGCCCGGGTTGATATTGTGCGCGCCAAGCGCCTTCAGCTCGTGGGTCAGGCTGCGTACATCGGGGTAGTGCAGCACGTGCGAGCGCTGCTGCAGCGCTACCTGCTCGAAGCCACTGCCCGCGCACAGGCGCTGATAATCGTCAAAGCGGCGGAAGCGGTTGACATGCACCAGGCCATCCACAGCCTGCCAGCTGGCACGCAGCTCATCGAGCGTGCCGACGCACAGGCTGCTGAATGCCAGCACCCCGCCTGGGCGTAACACCCGGCGCGCCTCGCCCAGCACACTGGCGAACTGCCCGCACCACTGCACCGCCAGGCTGGAGAACACCAAATCGACGCTGGCATCGCGCAGCGGCAACCGCTCGGCATCGCCGGCCACGTGGTACTGCGCGCCGCGCTGTTCGTTGCGGGCATGGCGCAGCATGCCTTCGGCGATATCCACCGCCACGCCACTGGCCTGCGCGAAGCGCTCGGCCAGCACCCGGCTGAAGTGGCCGGTGCCGCTGCCCAGGTCCAGCCAGCGCGACGGTGCCAAGCCCTCTGGCAACTGGCCCAGCAGGTTCAGGCCGACGTCGCGCTGCAACGCCGCGACGCTGTCGTAGCTGGCCGCCGCGCGGGAAAACGAGGCCGCCACCTGGCGCTTGTCCGGCAGCGCGCCGGGCAGGGTCGGACGGGAAAGGTCAGTCATCGCCACTCTCATGCAGAAAACTCTTGATACCCGCCGCCAGCTCCTGTGGATACTCCAGCAAGAACGCGTGGGAACTCTCTTCCACCAGGCCCACTTCCACGTCTGGCAACAGTTCGCTCAGGGCCTTGGCAGCTTCCGCCGGCACCAGTGCGTCGCTGCCGGCAAACAAGTGCAGTTGCGGACCGCCATAGGCCTGCAGTGCCTCGCGGGTATCCAGCTGGGCCAGTACTTCCAGCCCGGTGGCGAGGTACAGCGGGTCGGTATCCGGCACACCGACGCCCAGCTGGCGCAGCAGGGTACGAGGCTGTTGGGCGCCGTCGCTGCACAAGCTGCGGAAACGCTTGAGGGTTACGGAGGTATGGCTGCGGCACCCATCAAGGAAGGTCCCGAAGGTGTCATCGGCCATGCCGTGGGGCCAATCGGCACGGGCCACGAAGCTTGGATTGCTGGCCAAAGTCAGCAGTCCGCAACAGTGGTCGCCGCGCTTGCGCGCAAGTTCGCTGGCGAGCATGCCGCCCAGCGACCAACCGCCCAGCCAGGTATTACTGGGCAACTTGCGGTCAAGGTGGTCGACCCACGCCTGTACGTCGGCGTCGGCCAGCTCCGGCAGGGGCATCAGTTCGACCTGCAGTCGGGCATCCTGGGCGCGCAGGCTGGCCGCCAACGGCTCCAGCGCAGCAGTACCCAGGCCCCATCCGGGGAGAAGGATCAGTCGGTTACGCATCGGCGGCCTCCAGCTGTGGATAACACTCGGCCAATGCATTCAACAATAGCTGCACCTGCGCCTCGCTGTGCGCGGCGCTCAAGGTAACCCGCAAGCGTGCACTGCCGGCAGGCACGGTGGGCGGGCGAATTGCCGTCACCAGCAAGCCACGTTCGCGCAACATCTGCGACAGGCGCAGCGCTTGTGCGCTGTCGCCAATCAGGATCGGCTGGATCGGCGTCGGGCTGTCCATCAGCTGCAGGCCGATCTGTTCGGCACCTAGGCGGAACTGGCGAATCAACGCAGCCAGGTGCTCACGGCGCCAGGTTTCGCGGCGCAGCAGCTCCAGGCTCTTGAGTGTCGCGCAGGCCAGCGCCGGGGGTTGGCTAGTGGTGTAGATATAGGGCCGGGCAAACTGCACCAGCGCTTCGATCAACGCTTCGCTGCCGGCGACAAAGGCACCCGCCGTACCGCAGGCCTTGCCCAGCGTGCCGATCAGCACAGGCACATCATCGAGGCCCAGGCCGAAGTGCTCGACGATACCGCCACCTTGCGCACCCAACGTGCCCAGGCCATGGGCATCATCGACCATCAGCCAGGCGCCGCGGGCGCGGGCAACCTTGGCCAACGCCGGCAAATCGGCAAGGTCGCCATCCATGCTGAACACCCCGTCGGTCACCACCAGGGTATTGCCGACGGCCTTGTCCAAGCGGCTTGCCAGGCTGGCCGGGTCGTTGTGCAGATAGCGGTTGAAACGGGCGCCGCTCAGCAGCCCGCCGTCGAGCAAGGACGCGTGGTTAAGGCGGTCCTGCAACACCGTGTCGCCCTGCCCCACCAGCGCGGTGATTGCACCCAGGTTGGCCATGTAGCCGGTGGAGAACAACAGCGCGCGCGGGCGCCCAGTGAGTTCTGCCAGGGCCTCCTCGACCTGGTGGTGCGGCGTGCTGTGGCCAACCACCAGGTGCGACGCCCCGCCACCGACACCCCACCGCTCGGCGCCCGCCTGCCACGCAGCAATCACCTCGGGGTGGTTGGCAAGGCCCAGGTAATCATTGCTGCAAAACGCCAACAGCGGCTGGCCATCGACCACCACCTCAGGCCCTTGCGGGCTCTCCAGCAGGGGCCGTTGCCGATACAGGTCTGCGGCGCGCCGTTCGGCCAGGCGCGCCGCCAGGTCAAAGGCCATCTCAGGCCGATGCTGCGTTGTAGAACATCTCGCTGCTGCGCTGTTCGACCAGCGCCTGCTCGATGGCCGCCTGGTGCACTTCATCGGCATGCTCTTCGCGGGCCTCAGGCTTGATGCCGAGGCGGGCGAACAGCTGCATGTCTTTATCAGCCTGCGGGTTGGCGGTGGTCAGCAGTTTTTCGCCATAGAAGATCGAGTTGGCGCCAGCCATGAAGGCCAGGGCCTGCATCTGTTCGTTCATCTGCTCGCGGCCAGCCGACAGGCGCACATGGGACTTGGGCATCAGCAGGCGGGCCACCGCCAGCATGCGGATGAAATCGAACGGGTCGACATCTTCTTCCTCGGCCAGCGGCGTGCCAGCGACCTTGACCAGCATGTTGATCGGCACCGACTCTGGGTGCTCCGGCAGGTTGGCCAACTGGATCAGCAGGCCGGCGCGGTCGTCCAGCGACTCGCCCATGCCGAGGATGCCGCCAGAGCAGATCTTCATCCCGGCATCGCGCACATAGGCCAGGGTCTGCAGGCGCTCGCTGTAGGTGCGGGTGGTGATGATGCTGCCGTAGAACTCCGGCGAGGTGTCGAGGTTGTGGTTGTAGTAGTCGAGGCCGGCCTGGGCCAGGGCCTGGGTCTGGTCCTGGTCGAGCTTGCCGAGGGTCATGCAGGTTTCCAGCCCCATGGCCTTCACCCCTTTGACCATCTCCAGCACGTAGGGCATGTCCTTGGCCGACGGGTGCTTCCACGCCGCGCCCATGCAAAAGCGGGTCGAGCCGATGGCTTTGGCGCGGGCGGCTTCTTCCAGCACCTTCTGCACTTCCATCAGCTTTTGTTTTTCCAGCCCGGTGTTGTAGTGGCCGGACTGCGGACAATATTTGCAATCTTCTGGGCAGGCGCCGGTCTTGATCGACAGCAGGGTCGAAACCTGAACACGGTTCGGGTCGAAGTGCGCGCGGTGCACGGTCTGCGCCTGGAACAGCAGGTCATTGAACGGTTGCTGAAACAGCGCCTTGACCTCGGCCAAGGTCCAGTCGTGACGTGTTGTTGCAGTTGTGCTGGCGCTCATCGGCGTTTCCTTGTTTAGGCTGTAACTGGCGCCGGGACAGGAAAGCCCGCCAGCGCATCACGGATAGCTCGCATAGTCATGGAAGGCCTATGAACTGTCAACCTTGGATAAAAGTACTGATTTACAAGTGTGCAAATATTAACCATAGCTGTTTACTGTGCGATGAAACTGCCGAACAGCCCTACCCTTTATGCGTCGCATGCGAGCAGGAGCTGCCGTGGTTAAGTGAATACTGCCTGCGCTGTGCGCTGCCGCTACCCATGGCCGAGCTCACCTGCGCCCAGTGCAGCCGCCGCGCACCGGCCTTCGATCAGGTCGTCGCGCTTTGGCATTACGGCTTCCCCGCGGATACGCTGATCAGCCGTTTCAAGCACAACCGTCAATGGCCGCTGGGGCGTTTAATGGCCGAAATGTTGAGCCACGGCCTGCAGCATCGCTACGCGGAAGGCTTGGCCAGGCCTGACCTGCTGTTACCCGTACCACTGGCCAGGCGTCGACAGCGCGAGCGCGGTTTCAACCAGGCCGGCATGTTGGCGCGCTGGCTGTCGATGAGCCTGGCAATCAACTTCAATGAGCGTTTGCTGCAGCGCACACGCGACACACCCGCGCAGCAAAGCCTGGATGCCAAGGCGCGTCGGCGCAATCTGCAGCGGGCCTTTGCCCTGATTGAAGCGGGCGCATTCAAGGGCCTGCATGTGGCCGTGGTCGATGACGTGCTGACCACCGGGGCCACCGCACAGGCCATTGCCACGCTGCTGCGAGAAGCAGGTGCGCGACGGGTCGATGTGTATTGCCTGGCACGCACGGCAAAACCGGGGCAAGCTTGACGGGTCAGTCTCAGATAGGCGCCATCATGTCCCTGCCCGCTCTCCTCACCCAGCACATCGCCCGCCGCCCGCAACGCATTGCCTTGCTCCAGCACATCGCCGAGCAAGGCTCGATCACCCGCGCCGCCAAGGCTGCCGGCATCAGCTACAAAGCCGCCTGGGACGCCATCGATGAGCTCAACAACCTGGCCAGCCAGCCGCTGGTCGAGCGCAGCACCGGCGGGCGTGGCGGCGGTGGCGCACGCCTGTCGGCCGAAGGCGAGCGGGTGCTGCGCCTTTATCAACGCCTGCAGGCGCTGCAGGCACAGATCCTGGAAGCTGCCGAAGACTCCAGCGACCTCGACCTGCTCGGGCGTTTGATGTTGCGCACCAGTGCCCGCAACCAGCTGCAAGGCCAGGTCAGCGCATTGCGCAGGGAGGGGCGCCATGACCGCGTCAGCCTGGCACTGGGCGGCGGGCTGGAGATAGAAGCCTTGATCACTCGTGGCAGTACCGAGCGTTTGGAGCTGAGCTTGGGCCGCATGGTAGTGGCGTTGCTCAAGGCCGGATGGGTTCAACTGCTGGGGGCTGATGATCAGCCGGAGCCAGGCAGTAACTGCCTGACGGCTTGTATCGAGGAAGTTCTGGCTGAGGAAGGGGGCAGCAGTGAATTGCGCATGGCACTGGGCAATGGCCAGACGCTGTGTGCACTCGCCGAAACAGCGTGGCTGGCCCAGCAGGGCCTGAAGGCGGGTGACGAGGCCAGGGTGCAGTTTCACCCGTCCTTCGTCCTGCTGGGGGTGCCGGTCTAGGTCAGGTTACGTTGGTGAAGATGCCAGTCACCGGCGACACGTTGCCGGCATAAGGAACCGAGGTCCCGGCGGCCAGCGCGATCGTTGACCAGATGCGTTGCATGTCGACAAACCTGAGTTTTGCATCCGAGTACAATTCCCGATCCCACTGGCTCTTGATACTGAAATAGCGGCCATTTCCGCTGCCATTGCGCAGAAGGCCACTGGCGCCACCCATGAGTACCATGGGCATGTTCATCATATGCTCTGGCGCGCCGTCGGCCATCTCACTGGTGAAAACCACCAAGGTATGATCGAGCAAGCGGTCCCCAGGTACATCAGGGTCGCTGTAACGGGCCAGTTCATCCATGAACAATCTCGCCTGCCGCGTGTACCACTGCCTGGAGCCTCTCCAAACTTCCTCGCCAGCATAACGGTGAGCGCAGTCATGGGGGTTGGTGCTGGCGCTGACATCAAGAATGTTCAGCGACTCGGCAGAACGCCCAACCTGCACCGTCGCAACACGGGTCACACCGCACCCCAAGGCAGCGGCCACCACCTTGTGATGGCCGGCCTGAACTTCATTGCGGAACTGCGCCGAACTGATCGGGTGATCTTCCAGCGACAAGGGTTCACAAACTGAGGGTATCGCCCCTTCCAGATCCTAGGCGACCTGCTCTAACGCATCCAGATGAGTCACCAGCTTTTCTCGCTGGGCGCCTGCCACGCTCCCTCTGAGTTCTGCGATATCGGCGCGGATCGGGTCGAAAACATGGGCATTGCGAGTTTGACGATCGCGCACCTCGCGGGAAGTTGCGCCAAATACCGACTCGTAAAGACGCACGGGGTTCTGCTGAGGCGCCCTGATCTTGTCCCCCTCCCAAGACACATACCAAGGATTGTCGTCGATGCCCGCATGCGGGCCAGCAAACAGGCTGCGATGGATTGGCTGAGTGCCAGGCATCGCATCTCCCAGAATCTTGTCTATGGAACTACTTTTCCCCTCTCTATCACGCAATACGTAGTTCCAGCCTGCATGACCGCCTTGACCAGAGGCTACGATGATCCCCTGCAAGTACAGTGACTGGTCTCGATAGTCTGCCAACTCCTGGCTGACTGCGTTGAGTTCGAAGTCTGCGGTGTCATCACTTCTGGAACGCGGAAACCACAGCCCATCGCTATAAACGCCTGCGTACGAATCGACCGCGAGGCCGTCCGGAATGATGAAAAACACTACCTTCAGATGAGGTTGTTCCTTGGTCCCATGCAACAGGTACTGCGCAAGCCCACAGCCACTGAGCGGCGCATAAGCTCCCGCCGCCGCCAGTTGCATGAGGAAACGCCGACGGCTTTTCAGGATGTCCATGTCAATTCTCCTCTTGGCGCTTGAGGAACACAGGTGAGGTAGCCAGCTCACGAATCATCTGGATCAACGAACCGTTGGTCTTGAGCGATTCGGCGGCAGACTTCAACGTGCCGACCGACCCTGCAGAAACCTTGTTGCCGAACATGAAGCGGAAATAGCTGTCGGCCATGCAGGTCTGCGCCGTGACGTTGGTTGGCAGCAGACGGGCGATATCACGCACGTTGTGGACGCTTGCCCAGTTCTCCAGGCCCGTGTTGCTGATGAACGGCCCTGAGGCGTCAATCTTCAACTGCTCCGGGAATTGCGCATGGTTGTAAGCCGGCTCGGTTTCGCGGTAGCGCCCGGAAGCATCGTAGTTTTCCATGCTGGAACCGGTGTCGTTCATGTACTTGTGGCACTGCCAGCAACGGCCCTCCGAGGCTTGCTCACCGTTGACCAGGTCCCAACGTTCGCGGGTTGTGATCGCCCTTGGCGGATACTGCGGCTCTTGCGGGTCGGCATCGACCGGCGCACCGAACTCTCGGCACAGCAACTGCTCGCGGATCATGATGCCGCGCTTGACCAGTGATGTTGCCTGGTAGTCAGAGGTGGCCGCCTGGGTAGCACCCAGGTGCAACAGCCCACCCCGTCGCTCATCGACCGTGACCTTACGCATATCGCCTCCGGTCACCCCGGCAATGCCGTACTGTTCTGCCAACCTTTGATTGAGGTAGGTATACCCAGGGTTGAACAGTGCATTGAATGCCCCGCCGCTCTTGAGCACCTCACCCACCAGACGTGCCTGCTCCTGCCGCATGCTCTGGATGACCTCAGGCTCCAGCCCAGGCTTTTCCTGGATGTCGCGGCTGGTCTTGATGTAGTAGCTGATGAAGCGGTTGAACTGTGCGATGCCCTGCTCACTCATCAGCATCTGCTGAGCCAGCGCACCCATCTGCTCGGGCGTCTCGAGCTGACCTTGTTCGGCCATGCGCATGAGTTCTTCACTCGGCGTAGTACCCAGCATTGCGTACGAAAGCGCTGTCGCTCGTTCGTTGGCGGTCAACTGATAGGTACCGGATGTCCGGCCATCTGTTACGCCCAATTCGGAGCGGTACAGGAAGTGAGGTGACAACAGCAATGCTGCGACCAGCGAGGCATCATCATGGTCAGCCTTCACAGCCTCATACCGGCTCAACTCAGCCGGGCTCAGTGGCCGTCGGAAGACGCGATGGCCGAGGCTTTCGACGCTCTGTTGAGCCAGCCATTGCGGGTCGACCTTGCCTGCCACATTCCACGCCACGTCATACAGCGTCTTCAAGTCTTCGGCGTTGATCATCCCCAGATCTGCCTCCCCGACGTACTTGAATTCTTTATCAAACTTGTCGGCCGGCAACGTATCGGCCTGCACTTGCACGGCAAACAGGTCGTGCACGCTGTTCACATACTCGTCACGGGTCAGCAAGCGCAGTTGCCGCTTGCCGAATGCTTGCCCCGGGTCCAGATAGCCGGCCCACAGTTCGTCATAGAAGTAGTCGGCAATCTGCCCCGAGCAAGACGCATCGCAATGCCCACTCACGCTCATGCCAAGAATCTGCTGAACAAGGGCTTCCTTGCCCGCCAGGCTCCAGTTGATGGCCTTGTTGGCATCCTGGAAGTACTGCACGGTATGGCACTTCGCACACGCGGTCGCCACGACCTGTTTGCCGAGTTCGGCGACGTGCTGGTAGCGCATCTCAACCTTTACTGCATCCCGGCTTTCTTCATCGATGTTCACGACCTGTTGGGTCGGCTCTGGCAGTTCGCCCTGGTAGTACGGGAAGTTGAATTTGTGCTCGCCGACTGGCAGCAGCACGTCCTGGGAACTGCCCCATGGCACCTTGATGACCTGCGCCTCGCCGTCGCTGATCAGGGTGACTTCCCACTGTGCCGGTGCCTCGCCACTGAATGCAGGCTTGGCCGGTGCAACCACGGTGGCCTTGACGGGTTGGAACGGTGGCCGTTCGATGTAGGCGAGTTGCATTACCTGCGCGTCCGGCGAGTCGCTCAGCGTCACCTGTTGCTGCCGCTGGTTGGGTATCAGCTCACCGACGTTGTCCAGCGTGACCGTATACGTGCCGGCAGCCAGGCCCTTGATGCTCAGTGGCGACTCACCCCAGGCGACATCGAAACGCCGGCTGCGCCCATCGCTGCCCGTGAGCGTGCCACTGATCATCAGTGGCCGTACCTCGGGGCTCGGCGCCGCAGTGGGTTGCAGTTTGAGCAGGCTCTTGCCCACCACTTGTCCCATGTCGAAGGTGATGCGATAGATCACCCCGGCCAAGTCGTCAGACACCAGCAGCGAGTTGTCGCTCAATGGCAACATGTCGGCTGGGCGACCCAGGCACGAGTCGTCCAGGCAATACACATTGAAGTGCTCTGTCGAGCCTCCCCAGCCCGTTACCAGCGGGATCTGGTTGATAACCTCACGTCCGTCCTTGACCGTGAGCATACGCAGTTCCATGCCTGGGCTGGCCTTGATCCCCGTGCCATGCACGGCCACCAGCAGGCGCTGAAGATCGGCGGCATCGTTGTAGAACCCATTCCAGAACTCGATGCCGAGCGGCGCGGTGTTACTGCCCAGTTCATAGGCAGGCGCCTGATAATCTTCAGGCTTGAGCAGGTGCAATGGCTTGTCCGAAACGATCGCACCATCGGCCAATGGCGGCACGATGGAGCCTGGCTCCTGGTATTCCTCCTGGGTAAACCCAGGCACATCGCGGCCGTAGAAATACGGTACGCCGAAATGCTGCCCTTCCTGGCTGATCAGGTTGACCTCGTCGGAGTTCAGGTAGCCTTGCCGGTTGTTATCGGTGAACCAGATCTTGCCGTCTGGGTGCCAGGTGAAGCCGACAGCGTTGCGCACGCCCTTGGCCAGCACCCGGGAGGTGCCGTTTTCCATGTCATAGCGAAGGACTGTGCCGTAACGCCCATCTGGCGGAATGATGCAGGTATTGCAGGGGATACCGACGGCCGTATAGAGGCCCTTGTCCGATGGATCAATCGGGTTGAAGTGCAAAGGGTGCTTCTGGTGCCAGATGCGCTGACCAGGCCGCCCCAGCGGGAAATCGGCTTCGTCGGCGGGGAAGTTCATCACCACTTCAGGCTTAGCATCACGGTAGTGCTCATCGACATTGCGCACCCGATACAACTTGCCGGAGGTCGAGAAATACAGGTCGCCATCGCGGTACACCACGCCATGCGGCTCTTCCAGCCCTGAGGCCAGCAGATACACCCCTGTTGGCTTACCGGCCTCGTCCAGCGGGATGGCATAGATGAACCCTGCCGTGCGCGCTTCATAGGTGTAGACGGGGATGGCACTGGAGCCGACGTAAAGCACCCGGTTGCCCATCGCCATCTGCCGCGGTTGATACAGGCCGCTGGCAAACAGCTCCACCTTCACACCTGGCAGCGTCACTAGCCTGCTCAGGTCCAGTGGCTGGCGAAACTTGACCTCGAAGCTGATCTTCTCTGGCGTGTCAGGTTTGAATTCGACCTGGGTAGGCGTGGTCAGCGGCAGGTAACCCTGCGCTTCGTTCATGATCAGGTCGTACTTGCAGGCAGGAAGGTCAGGCAAAGTCAGCACTTCATCAGAACGCCCGGAGAACGGAATCGTCTCTTCTTTGCAGCGCAGCACGCCACTGACCTCAAGGTTGCGCCGCCCTGCCGGCCCGACCCCTTGCGTCGATGCCGTGAACGGTACCTTGCCCGTCACTGTGCTGAATGACAGCTCCAGTGTGTTGGTCTGGGGCTGAGCATTACAAGCACCGAGGTCGTTCCACGCATCGCGCCAGAGCTCGCTACCGTTGAATGCTTCACCCGGGGAGTAAGGTGGCTGATTACACCACTGCCAGGCACCGACAGTGCCTTCTCTGTCGTTTTTGCATTGGAAGGCCCTGCCAACATTGGTCACCAAACTGTCCTGGCTGTAGGGGGTTTCTCCAGCAGCGGGCTTTTTATAGGCAGGCGCCTGGCACTGTTCAGGCGTTGCCTGTCGTGTTTTCGAGCGCTCCCCCGAAGGTACAAGGATCAAGTATCCCAACAGGCTTATCAGCAGTGCAGCAAGACTGAACGCAGCAAGACGGCGCATGAATCGTCTCCTTGTCGAAGCCACCCCGCGCACATGCGCAGGTGACAACCGCCCCGGTGCTCAGTGGCCAATATGACCAACCGAATCCGGGATCTCTGAACCGTTCGTGCGCGACTGCCAATATGCGAGAGCGATGAGCAGGACGGTAAACCAGCACCCTTTATGTGGGTACTGGCAGAAATGCTAGGTACTCGGTAAGTGGGCGGCGCTTGATTGCTTGCGCCTGCGAACCGATTGAGGGAGGCTGGACGCTCAGAGCGTCATTACAATGCGGGCGCTATGCCCCATTCCCCCTGCGGAGCTTTCATGTCCCACCCCTTCGACACCCTCACCCCCGACCTGGTCCTGGACGCCGTTGAAAGCATTGGCTTTCTCAGCGACGCCCGGATCCTGGCCCTGAACAGCTACGAGAACCGCGTCTATCAGGTGGGCATCGAAGACTCGCAGCCGCTGATCGCCAAGTTCTACCGCCCAGGCCGCTGGAGCGATGAGGCCATCCTCGAAGAGCACCGCTTCACCGCTGAGCTTGCCGATTGTGAAGTGCCGGTGGTCGCGCCTTTGCAACATGACGGCCGCACGGTGTTCGAGCACCAGGGTTTTCGCTTCACCCTGTTCCCCCGCCGCGGCGGCCATGCCCCGGAGCCCGGCAACCTCGACCAGCTGTATCGCCTCGGCCAGTTGCTCGGCCGCCTGCACGCCGTAGCCGCGACACGCCCGTTTGAACACCGCGAAGCATTAGCTGTGGATAACTTCGGCCACGCGTCACTGCAAACCCTGCTTGAGGGCAACTTCGTACCGCGGGAATTGCTACCTGCTTTCGAGTCCGTCGCCCGCGACCTGCTGAAGCGGGTCGAGGACATCTACGCGCGCACCCCGCACAAAGTGATGCGCCTGCACGGCGACCTGCACCCAGGCAACCTGATGCATCGCGACGAGGTCTATCACGTTGTCGACCTCGACGACTGCCGCATGGGCCCAGCGGTGCAAGACCTGTGGATGATGCTCGCCGGCAGCCGCGAGGAACGCCTCGGCCAACTGGCAGAGCTGATCGACGGCTACAACGAGTTCCACGACTTCGACCCTCGCGAGTTGCCCCTGATCGAGCCCTTGCGAGCCTTGCGCCAATTGCACCACAGCGCCTGGCTGGCCCGCCGCTGGGACGACCCGGCCTTCCCGCGCAGCTTCCCCTGGTTTGGCCAGCCGCGCTACTGGGGCGACCAGATTCTCGCACTGCGCGAGCAGATGGCGGCCCTCGATGAACAACCGCTGAAATTGTTCTAGATGTGTGCTGACCTCTGTCTACAATAGGCGTCGCTTTATTTAGCTACCTAAGCAAGGATTCTGCATGCACGCCGCAAACCCGCAACGCGGGTACATCCTGGGCCTCAGCGCCTACATCATCTGGGGCCTGTTCCCCCTTTACTTCAAGGCAATCCAGAGCGTCCCCGCCGTGGAGATCATCGTCCACCGGGTGCTCTGGTCAGCGTTGTTCGGTTCGCTGCTGCTCCTGGTATGGAAGCACCCAGGCTGGTGGCGTGAACTGCGCGACAACCCGCGCAGGCTGGCCATCCTCGCCCTGAGCGGCGCGCTGATCGCGGGCAACTGGCTGACGTATGTGTGGTCGGTGAACAACGGCCGCATGCTCGAAGCCAGCCTGGGCTATTACATCAACCCGCTGATCAACGTGTTGCTGGGCATGCTCATCCTCGGCGAGCGCCTGCGCCGCCTGCAATGGCTGGCGGTGGCCATGGCGGCCGTGGGGGTGGCCCAGCAGGTGTGGCAAGTGGGCAGCCTGCCCTGGGTGTCGCTGGTGCTGGCGCTGAGCTTCGGCTTCTATGGGTTGATCCGCAAACAGGCGCCGGTGGCAGCGCTGCCAGGCCTGGTGGTGGAAACCTGGATGTTGGTGCCGCTGGCCCTAGGCTGGATGTTGCTGCACCCCGCTGCCCTGAGCGCGCAGGGCGCGTTCTACACCAGCAGCGAAGCGTTGTGGTTGATGGCGGCAGGGCCAGTGACCCTGGTGCCGCTGGTGTGCTTCAACGCCGCCGCACGCCACCTGCCGTATACCACCTTGGGCTTCCTGCAGTACCTGGCGCCGACGCTGGTATTGCTGCAGGCAGTGTTGCTGTTTGACGAGCATTTGTCGTCGAGCACGCTGGTGGCGTTCATGTTCATCTGGGCGGGTTTGGCGATCTATAGCGTCGATGCCTGGTTGAATTTGCGCAAACGCGCCTGATCAATAAATGATCAAAACTCTGCAAGGTACGCCAGCCGTGGCTTGCAGAGACATCTCCAGAGGTTATCCACACCCTCGTCCCCGTGCTTTGTGCACAAGCTGCTGATATTTGGGTGTTTTTTGATCAAAACCTTGCAAGGCGCATGTTACCTGGGCTGGAGAGGTACGCCCCCAGGTTATCCACAGGGCCGTACCTGTGAAATGGGGGATAACCCTGGGGTCCGCTTCGCGGCCCATTCGCAGCACAAGGCTGCTCCTACAGGTACCACGCAACCTCTGTAGGAGCAGCCTTGTGCTGCGAATGGGCCGCAAAGCGGACCCGGCAATCCCAAATCAATCCTCCGCCCGCAACTCCAACTCCACCATCAAATCATCCGCCAAACTCTCCAACCGCTGCCGCAGCTCATCCAGCGACAACGTCAACGGCAGCGCCAACAACGCATTGGCATGAAACAGCGGCTCGCTGCTCATCGGTGCAGGCCGCACTTCGGTGGTAAAGCGCTCCAGGTTCACCCCAAGCTCGGCCAGCAGCCGGGTGATATCACGCACGATCCCCGGCCGGTCATTGCCCACCAGCTCCATGGCGATCGGCTTCCAGGTGCACGAGGGCTCGATGCCGCTCTCGGCAATCAACACGCGAATGTCATACCGCGCCAAGCCCTGCAACGACGCCACCAGCTCTGTGTAATTTTCTGCCGGCACCGCCACCCGCAAGATGCCGGCAAACTGCCCGGCCATGCGTGACATGCGGCTTTCCAGCCAGTTGCCGCTGTGGTCGGCGATGCATTGGGCAATGCGTTCGACCTGCCCGGCCTTGTCAGGGGCAATCACAGTGAGTACAAGATGATCCACAAGCCCTTCCTCTGCGTCGAACCGCGCTGGGCGGCGATAAACCGGGGGATCGATTGAGTATAGGCAAGGCGCGGCAACCTGCCGCAGGGCAATCGACATAACGAATCGTGTACTGTTTCAAGATTTATCTGGAACAATCCACCTGTTTTTTGCGAACATACCCACTCCCAGCGTGACCATACGCGACCAACGGGTCGCACAACGACGCTTTTAGTCTGATTTTGCCCCGCCTACTGCTTCATGTAGTATCCCGTGGCGCGGACTACAAAACGTCGTTTGGATGTCTGCCAAGGCGCCTGTGAAAATACGCACACTGCCCGCCAGCCCGTCTGGCAGGCCGCACCCAGCCGCCCTAGGGTTCATTCACCCAGGGCACGCACTGGTGCCGTGTTTAGAGAAGCGCTACAGGCTTAATACAGAAGAGCGAAATAGCTGAGCAGAGTGAGGCAAGCAATGACTGGATACGTTCAAGTCGGTGGCCTTCAGGTCGCCAAGGTCCTGTACGACTTCGTGAACAACGAAGCCATCCCAGGGACCGGCATCGTCGCCGAGCAGTTCTGGGCAGGTGCAGAGAAGATCATCAATGACCTCGCTCCAAAGAACAAAGCCCTGCTCGCCAAGCGCGACGAGCTGCAAGCCAAGATCGACGCCTGGCACCAGGCACGCAAAGGCCAGGCCCATGACGCCGTAGCCTACAAAAGCTTCCTCCAGGAAATCGGCTATCTGCTGCCACAAGCCGACGATTTCCAGGCCACCACACAAAACGTGGACGAAGAAATCGCCCGCATGGCCGGCCCGCAGCTGGTCGTGCCGGTGATGAACGCCCGTTTCGCCCTGAACGCCGCCAACGCCCGCTGGGGCTCGCTCTACGACGCCCTGTATGGCACCGATGCCATCAGCGATGAAGGCGGCGCCGAGAAAGGCCAGGGTTACAACAAAGCGCGTGGCGACAAGGTCATCGCCTTCGCCCGCGCCTTCCTCGACGAAGCCGCGCCACTGGCTGCGGGCTCGCATGTCGACTCCACCGCCTACAGCATCCAGGGCGGCAAGCTGGTGGTCGCCCTCAAGGGTGGCAGCAACAGCGGCCTGCGTGACGACGCACAACTGATCGGCTTCGTCGGTGACGCCGCCGCACCGACCGCCGTGCTGCTCAAGCACAACGGCCTGCACTTCGAAATCCAGGTCGATGCCAGCACCCCGGTCGGCAGCACCGATGCCGCCGGCGTCAAAGACATCCTGATGGAATCGGCACTGACCACCATCATGGACTGCGAAGACTCGGTTGCGGCTGTAGACGCCGATGACAAGGTCATCGTCTACCGCAACTGGCTGGGCCTGATGAAAGGCGACCTGGCTGAAAGCGTGAACAAGGGTGGCAAGACCTTCACCCGTACCATGAACCCAGACCGCGAGTACGCCGCGCCTAACGGTGGCAGCGTCACCCTGCACGGTCGTTCGCTGTTGTTCGTACGCAACGTGGGTCACCTGATGACCAACCCGGCGGTCCTCGATGCCCAGGGCAACGAAATCCCGGAAGGTATTCAGGACGGGCTGTTCACCAACCTGATCGCCCTGCACAACCTCAACGGCAACACCAGCCGCAAGAACACCCGCACCGGCAGCGTGTACATCGTCAAGCCGAAGATGCACGGCCCTGAAGAAGTGGCCTTTGCCGCCGAAATCTTCAGCCAGGTCGAAGACCTGCTGGGCATGCCGCGCAACACCGTCAAGGTCGGCATCATGGACGAGGAGCGCCGCACCACGGTCAACCTCAAGTCCTGCATCAAGGCAGCCGCCGAGCGCGTAGCGTTCATCAACACCGGCTTCCTCGACCGCACCGGTGACGAAATCCACACCTCCATGGAGGCCGGCGCTGTCGTGCGCAAAGGCGCCATGAAGAACGAGAAGTGGATCGGCGCTTACGAGAACAACAACGTCGACGTCGGCCTGGCCACCGGCCTGCAAGGCCGTGCGCAGATCGGCAAAGGCATGTGGGCCATGCCCGACCTGATGGCCGCCATGCTCGAGCAGAAGATCGCTCACCCGCTGGCCGGCGCCAACACCGCCTGGGTACCTTCGCCGACTGCCGCGACCCTGCATGCCCTGCACTACCACAAGGTCGATGTGCAGGCACGTCAGCGCGAGCTAGCTACGCGCACCCCGGCGTCGGTCGACGACATCCTGGCTATCCCGCTGGCTGCCGACACCAACTGGTCGGACGAAGAGATCCGCAACGAGCTGGACAACAACGCCCAAGGCATCCTCGGTTACGTGGTGCGCTGGATCGATCAGGGCGTGGGTTGCTCGAAAGTGCCGGACATCAACAACGTCGGCCTGATGGAAGACCGCGCCACCCTGCGCATCTCGGCCCAGTTGCTGGCCAACTGGCTGCGCCATGGCGTGGTCAGCGAGGCGCAGGTGCTGGAAAGCCTCAAGCGCATGGCGGTGGTGGTTGACCAGCAGAACGCCAGCGACGCCCTGTACCGCCCGATGGCGCCGAACTTCGACGATAACGTCGCGTTCCAGGCCGCTGTAGAGCTGGTGATCGAAGGTGGCAAGCAGCCGAATGGTTATACCGAGCCGGTACTGCACCGCCGTCGTCGCGAGTTCAAGGCGCGTAACGGGCTGTAAATCGCAAGGGGCCGCTCCTACAGGGGGACGCATTCCCTTGTAGGAGCGGCCTTGCGTCGCGATTGGGCTGCAAAGCAGCCCCTCTCGGCATCACTCAATTTTCAACTCTTTCTTCACCAGCCCCAGCAGTTTCCCCAGATCCACCGGCTTCAACAGAAAGTCCACCACCCCCAGGTGCATCACATCCACCGCCTCTTTCACATCGGTGTCGCCCGACACCACGATGATCGACAACGCCGCCCGCTCCGTCTCGCGGACCTGCCGGATCAGCTCCAGGCCATCCTTGGGTTCCATGCGCAGGTCGGTGATCATCAAGGCGATCCTTGGCTCGTAATACAGCTTGAACATGGCCTCCTGGGCACCGTCAGCCGTCATGCAGTCGATGCCTCTGCTTTTCAGGTACAGGCACAAGGCCTCGCTATTCACCGGATTATCATCCACCACCAGCACCACCGGTCGGGGCGCAACAGGCGCACTCACCACGGCCAGTGCCTCGCGTTCGGCGTCACTCAGGAGGTCGTCATGCTCAACCATGGTCATCTCGTCAAAAAGTCGTGCTCACGGTAAGACCGCATCTTGCGATATTGATCACACGCCGCTCATAGACTTACGTCCAATGGGCACCACAGCGCAGCCAGCCGACCATGGGGACCGAGAACAACAAGGCCGGCACCTATATATAGATATATATAGTTCGGCGTAGCGATACGGTCAGCTTCATGAGTAAAAAGGACGCCTACAGCCAGGCGGGCAGGACGGCTGTGCTACAGAACATACAAGGCACGTTGCAGTTTCTGCAGCGCTTCCCCCCGTTCAACCAGATGGAGCACGGCCACCTGGCGTACCTGGTCGAGCAGTGCCAGCTGCGCTTCTATGCCAGCGGCGAAAGCATCGTCAAACCCGCCGATGGCCCGGTCGAGCACTTCTACATCGTCAAGCAGGGGCGCGTCGTCGGCGAGCGCCAGCACCTGGTCAAACCCGGGGTGGAAACCACCTTCGAGATCACCAGCGGCGAGTGCTTCCCCCTGGCCGCGCTGCTGGGCGAGCGTGCCACCCGCACCGAGCACCTGGCCGGTGAGGACACCTTCTGCCTGCAACTGAACAAGGCCGCGTTCATCCGCGTGTTCTCCTTGTCGGCAGCCTTTCGCGACTTCGCCCTGCGCGGGGTCAGCAGCCTGCTCGACCAGGTCAACCAGCAAGTGCGCCAACGCGCCGTGGAAACCCTCGGCACCCAGTACTCGTTGAATACTCCCCTGGGCGAACTGGCCATGCGTCACCCGGTGGTCTGCAGCCCCGACATGCCGCTGCGCGACGCCGTGCGGTTGATGCACGAGCAGCAGGTCGGCAGCATTGTCGTGGTCGACCCCGCACGCTACCCGATCGGCATCTTCACCCTGCGCGACCTGCGCCAGGTGGTGGCGGCCGCCGATGCCGACCTGGGTGCGCCGATCGAGCGGCACATGACCGCCAAACCGTTCTACCTCAGCCCGCAGGCCAGCGCCTTCGACGCCGCCATGGCCATGACCGAGCGGCACATCGCCCATGTTTGCCTGGTGGACAACCAACGCCTGTGCGGGGTGGTCTCCGAACGTGACCTGTTCTCCCTGCAACGAGTCGATCTGGTGCACCTGGCGCGTACCATTCGTCATGCACCGCGCCTGGAAACCCTGGTTTCCCTGCGCGGTGAAATCAGCCAACTGGTCGAGCGCATGCTCGCCCACGGCGCCTCGTCGACGCAGATCACCCAGATCATCACGCTGCTGAACGACCACACCGTCTGCCGGGTCATCGAACTGGCCCTGGCCGAGCGCGGCGACCCAGGCGTGCCCTTCAGCTGGCTATGTTTCGGCAGCGAAGGGCGGCGCGAGCAGACCCTGCACACCGACCAGGACAACGGCATCCTGTTCGACGCCCGCGACAGCGCCGAAGCCGACGCGGTCCGAGCCCGCCTGCTGCCACTGGCGCAGTACATCAACCAATGCCTGGCCCAGTGCGGTTTTACCCTGTGCAAAGGCAATGTCATGGCCGGCAACCCCGAGCTGTGCCTGTCACGGAGCGAATGGTCACAGCGCTTTGCCGGCTTTGTCCGCGAGGCCAGCCCGGAAAACCTGCTGGCTTCGAGCATCTATTTCGACCTGCGCGTGGTCTGGGGTGACGAGCAAGGCTGTGAGCAACTGCGCCAAAGCCTGCTGGCGCAGGTGGCCGACAACCGCCTCTTCCAGCGCATGATGGCCGACAACGCCCTGCGCCAGCGCCCACCCGTGGGCCGCCTGCGTGAATTCGTGCTGACCCGCCAAGGCAATGACAAAGCGGCCACCCTCGACCTCAAGGTGCAGGGCCTGACGCCCTTCGTCGATGGCGCGCGGTTGCTGGCCCTGGCCAATGGCATCGATGCCTGCAACACCCTCGAGCGCCTGCGCCAACTGGTGACGAAAGGCGTCATCGAGCGACTCGACGGCGCAGCGTATGAAGAGGCTTACCACTTCATCCAGCAAACCCGCATGCAGCAGCACCAGCGCCAGACCCGCGATAACCTGCCCTACTCCAACCGCGTCGACCCAGACAGCCTCAACCACCTGGACCGGCGCATCCTGCGGGAGTCGCTGCGCCAGGCGCAGCGCCTGCAAAGCAGCCTGGCCTTGCGGTACCAGCTATGAGCCTGTTCGCCTGGCTACGCCCCAGCCTGCCCGACCTGGACGGCGCCTCGCGCCAGCGCCTGGCGCAGTTGCCCAAGCCCGCGGCGCTGGGGGTGTGCACATTGCGTGAACAGCGCTGGGTGGTGCTGGACCTGGAAACCAGCGGCCTCAACCCCAACCGTGACCAGGTGTTGTCGATTGGCGCCGTGGCCATTGAAGACGGCGCTATCGACTTTGCCCAGCAGTTTGAACGCACCCTGTACCGCCCGACCCAGAAGACCAACGCCAGCGTGTTGATCCACGGGCTGGGGCCCAGTGCCCTGGCGGCCGGCTGCGACCCGGTCGAGGCCTTGCTCGACCTGCTCGACTTCATTGGCGATAGCCCGGTATTGGCGTTCCATGCGCCCTTCGACCAGCGCATGCTCGCGCGCGCGCTGAAAGAAAGCCTGGGCTATCGCCTCCAGTTGCCGTTTCTCGATGTTGCCGAACTGGCGCCGATGCTCAACCCCGACACGGTGCTGCGCGAAGCCGGGCTGGATGACTGGGTTGCGCGTTTTGGCCTGCAGGTGGAAGAGCGCCACCATGCCAGTGCCGATGCCCAGGTGACTGCTGAGCTGGCCTTGATCCTGTTCAGCCAGGCCCGCCGCCAGCAGTTGGACAGCCCGTTGCAGCTGGAGCAGCGGTTGCGGGGGTGGCGTCGGCGTAAGGTGCATGGTCACGGTTTGTAGGGCTTGAGGGTTGTTGCGCCTGTGAGATCGAGCGCCGCCCGCGCGGCGCTTCGCAGCACAAGGCTGCTCCTACATCTGTTTCGGGCCAATTATTCCTGGGGCATTCGCGCGCGGCCCCTTACCGCCCACCTCAATATCGAGTCGGACCAACTAGGCGGTCGCGCGCAAATATCACAGGCCTCACTGGCCCGAAACAGATGTAGGAGCAGCCTTGTGCTGCGAAGCGCCGCGCGGGCGGCGCTCGATCTCACAGGCGCCAAATCACCCAATCATTACACCCGGCGGCGCCCCCACCATAGTGGCAATCCGATAAGCGTCCATTGCGCCCCGCCCCCTGCCTCTGCAACAATCGCGAATAATTATCGTTAGTTAATGCATTCGTTCCGGGGGGACGCTGCTTGTCTTCTGCACACAGCCCACACGCCGAGCTGGTCGGTGCGCTTTACCGCGACCATCGCAGCTGGCTGCTCGCCTGGCTGCAACGCAGCATGGCCTGCCGTCAGCGTGCCGAAGACCTGAGCCAGGACACCTTCGTGCGCCTGCTCGGCCGTGATCGGCTGGAAACGCCCCGCGAGCCGCGCGCCTTTCTGGCCGCCGTGGCCAAGGGGCTGATGTTCGACCATTTCCGCCGCACCGCGCTGGAGCAGGCCTACCTGGCCGAGCTCGCCCTGCTGCCCGAAGCCGAACACCCCTCCCCGGAAACCCAACACCTGATTCTCGAAGACCTCAAAGCCATCGACCGCCTGCTGGGCAAGCTGTCGAGCAAAGCGCGGGCGGCCTTCCTGTACAACCGCCTGGACGGCATGGGCCATGCCGAAATCGCCGAGCGCCTTGGCGTTTCGGTCTCGCGGGTACGCCAGTACATCGCCCAAGGCCTGCGCCAGTGCTATGTGGCCCTGTACGGGGAGCCGACGTGAACGGCTCACCGGTATCGTCCCGCGTCCTGGAAGCGGCCATCGCCTGGAAGCTGAGCCTGGATGAAGGCAGTGGCACGCCTGATGAGCGCAACGCGTTCATGCGCTGGCACGCCGCCAGCGAAGAGCATGCCCGCGCCTGGCGCCAGTTGGGCAGCCTCGACCAGCGCGTGAGCGCCGCTGCCGGGCCTGCGCGCCAGGCACTGCTGCAGTCGCGGGCCGGGCTGCGGCGGCGCATCGGCAAGGTTGGCAGCGGCCTGGCCGGGATGTTGCTGCTGGGTTCGCTGCTGGCCTGGGTCGGCGCCCCCTCGCTGTCACCGAACTACTGGCTCGCCGACCAACGCACAGCCACCGGCGAGCTGCGCACCCTGCGCCTGGAAGACGGCACCCTGCTGAGCCTGAACACCCATACCGCGGTGGATATCGACTACCAAGGCGAGCAACGGGTGATCGTGCTGCACCAGGGCGAGATCTCGGTCGAGACGGGCCACCAAGACCCACGCCCGTTGCTGGTACGCACCGACGACGGTCGCCTGCGCCCGCTTGGCACACGCTTCCTGGTGCGCCGTGAGGCACAGGGCACACGCCTGGAAGTGCTGCAGGCCTCGGTCGCGGCCATGCCGCTGAACAGTGGCGACGAGCAGGTGTTGCGCGAAGGCCAGCAGGTACTCATGGATGCCAACGGGCTTGGCCAGGTCGGCACAGTCGCCGTCGGCGCCGATGCCTGGACCCGCGGCATGCTGGTGGTGGACAACGTGCGCCTGGCTGACTTGCTGGCCGCGCTTGGGCATTACCGCAGCGGCCATCTCGGGGTGGCTGACGAAGTCGCCGACCTGCGTGTCACCGGCAGCTTCCCGCTGACCGACACCGACCTGGCCCTGGCCTCGCTGGTGCCGGCACTGCCGGTGCAGATCGAGCGGCATACGCCGTGGTGGGTGACCGTCAAGGCCAAATAGTGATCTGTTGTTCTGGCGCGAATTCACTGTAGGAGCAGCCTTGTGCTGCGAAGAGGCCAGCGACAACACAGTGGATCTTCGCTGCTTTCACCGGCCTCTTCGCAGCACAAGGCTGCTCCTACAGTGGATGGTGTTTGAACGGGCATTGCCGGTTCTTGAAGTTTTTCACTTTTTTTTCGACAGCCCCTGTCACTTTTGAAATCTCGCTCGGCAAGGAAGCAGTTAGCACTTATCCGTCTAGGAGCCGCTGCATGTCCCGTACTGTCGATCGTATCCTGCGCCCCAGCCTGATGGCCCTGGCCATTGGCCTGGCCGCGCCGTTGGCCAGCCCTGCCCTGTTCGCCGCCGAGCAATCCGCCCAGCGCGCCTACGACCTGCCTAGCGCGCCCTTGGCCAGCACCCTCAACCAGATCGCCAGCCAATCGGGCATCGCCCTGGCCATCGACCCGGCCCTGGTCAGCGGCCGCACCTCGGCCCCGGTCAACGGCCAGTACGACGGCATCGGCGCCTTGCAGGCCGCCCTGCGCGGCACTGGCTTGCAGCTGCAGCAGAGCAGCGTTGGCAGCTACAGCCTGGTAGCCGTCCCGGACGGCACCCTGGCACTGCCGGAAACCACCGTGAACGCCGACAGCGTCAGCGAAAGCGCCTGGGGCCCGGTAGAGGGCTACCTCGCCCAGCGCACCGCCGCCGGCACCAAGACCGATACCGCGCTGGTCGAAGTCCCCCGCTCCATCTCTGTTGCCACGCGCCAGCAAATGGCCGACCGCGGCGTGCACAGCCTGGATGATGCCGTGCGCTACATGCCCGGCATCGTGTCTGCCAGCTTCGGCAGCGACACACGCTATGACTGGATGCGCGTGCGTGGCTTCGAGCCGACCCAATTCCTCGATGGCCTGCCGCTGCCCCGTGGCGTGTACGCCAACCCAAAAGCCGAAACCTGGAACCTCGACCGCCTCGCACTGCTGCGCGGCCCGGCGTCCTCGATCTACGGGCAAACCCCACCGGGCGGCCTGCTGGACATGGTCAGCCGTCGCCCACAAGCTGAAAGCGCCCACGAAATCGAACTGCAGTATGGCAGCGACAACCACCGCCAGATCAACTTCGCCAGCACCGGCAAAATCGATGACCAGGGCCAGTTTCTGTACAGCGTCAGTGGCGTGATCCGCGATGGCGGCACCCAGATCGACCATATCGACGACAAGCGCTACAACATCGCCCCGAGCCTGACCTGGAACATCGACGACGACACCTCGCTGACCTTGCTGACCCAGTTCACCCGCGACGATACCGGCGCCACCAGCCAGTTTAGGCCGATCCAGGGCACCAAGATCGACATGCCGTTCGGCAAGATCTCCCACCACAAAAACCTGGGGGATCCGGACTACGAGTTCTACGACCGCACCTACTACGCGCTGGGCTATGCCTTCGAGCATCGCATCAACGATGTCTGGCAGTTCCGCCAGAACCTGCGCTACACCAAGTCGGACCTGGCGTTCCAGACCATTACCCCCGGCAGCTATTACGCGCCCGGTGGCCCGGTGCAAGACGATGGTACCGTCAGCCGCATGTCCACCAACGTCGACGAAGACATCAGCCAATTCGCCGTGGACAACAACTTCCAGGCTGACTTCGCCAGCGGGGACATTACCCACACCCTGCTGATCGGCCTGGACCACCAGCGCGTCAACACCAACTACCTGTCGATCTACGGCTTCAACGTACCGAACAGCAACGTCAACAACCCGGTTTACGGGCTGCCGATCACCCGCCCGGATCGCTCCACGGCGTTCTATGACTACAACCAGAAAACCCGTCAGACGGGCCTGTATGTTCAGGACCAGATGGCACTGAACAACTGGCGCCTGACCCTGGGTGGCCGGGAAGACTGGGTGCATACCGGCACCAAGTACCTCAACCAGGGCGATGCCACCAACACCCAACGTGACAAGCAGTTCAGCGGCAACGCGGCGATCAGCTATGTGTTCGACTCGGGCTTTGTGCCGTACCTGTCGTATGCGGAGTCGTTCCAGCCGGTCAGCAATGCCGCCGTGTCTGCCACGGAGTCGTTCAAACCGACCGAAGGCAAGCAATGGGAGCTGGGTATCAAATACCAACCGCCAGGTTCCAACACGTTGCTGTCGGCCGCCGTGTATGACCTGACCCAGAAAAACGTCTCGGTCACCAACACCATCGGCAACGTGAGCGTCACCAGCCAGACTGGCGAAGTGAAAGTGCGCGGCCTGGAGCTGGAAGCGGTATCCGACGTCAGCGAAAACCTCAAGCTGACTGCTGCCTACACCTTGGCCAAGTCCGAAGTGCAAAAAGGCGACTACAAAGGCAACCGCCTGCAACTGATGCCCAACCAGCAAGCCTCGCTGTGGGCCGACTACACCTGGCACAGCGGCGTGCTTGACGGTTTTGGCATCGGCGGTGGCGCGCGCTACACCGGCAACACCTATGGCGACCAGGCCAACACCTACCTGGGCAAGGCCAATGCCTACACCGTGTTCGATGCCTCGGTGCACTACGACCTCGGCCGCCTGAACAACAGCCTCAAAGGCGCGTCGGTGGCGGTCAACGCGACCAACGTGTTCAACAAGGACTACCTCTCCACCTGTGACAGTTACTACTGCTACTACGGAGATGAGCGCAGCGTCGTCGCCAGCGCCACCTACAAGTGGTGATGACCTGACGCCCCACGCGCGCCGACCAAGCCGTCCTTCAGGGGGCGGCTTTGGTCTTTCTGGACGTCGAGAAACAAAATGAAATGAAAAGCTCAACCATCCGCCGCTGGTCCTTCATCCACACCTGGAGCAGCCTGGTCTGCACCCTGTTCCTGCTGTTGCTAGCCCTCACCGGCCTGCCGCTGATCTTCCACCACGAGCTGGAACACCTGCTCGGTGACGCTCCCGAACTGCGCGAGATGCCCGCCGGCACCCCGCACCTCGACCTGCAACAGCTGGTGCTCAAGGCCGAACAACACCGCCCCGGCGAGGTGATGCAGTACTTTGGCTATGACGAGGACGAACGCAACGGCGTGGTGGCAATCACAGCCGCGACCGCCGGCACCGAACCCAATGCGTCGCACACCTTCATGCTCGACGCCCGCACCGGCGAAGCCGTCGCCATGCCGGCTGCGAACGGCGGGTTCATGATGGTCATGCTGCGCCTGCACGTGGACCTGTTCGCCGGCCTGCCTGGCAAGTTGCTGCTGGCGTTCATGGGCGTGCTGTTCGTCGTGGCGATCGTCTCTGGCACCGTGCTCTACGCGCCGTTCATGCGCCGCCTGGATTTCGCCACGGTGCGCCACGACAAGTCCCGCCGCTTGCGTTGGCTCGACCTGCACAACCTGATCGGCGTGGTGACCCTGGCCTGGGCGCTGACGGTTGGCGTCACCGGTGTGATCAGTGCACTGTCCGACCTGGTCATCGCCGCCTGGCGCAACGACAGCCTGGCCGCCATGGTCGCCCCCTACCGTGATGCCCCGCCGCTCACCGAACGCGCTCCGGCCAGCCGCCTGTTGGCCATCGCTGAGCACGCGGCGCCCGGCATGCGCCCGGATTTCATCGCCTTCCCCGGCACGCGCTTTTCCAGCGAGCACCACTACGCCGTGTTCATGAAAGGCGCCACGCACCTGACCTCGCACCTGCTCACCCCGGTGCTGATCGATGCGCAGACCCTGCAGGTGACCGCCGTCGGCGAGCGGCCCTGGTACATGGACGCCATGGGCCTGTCGCAGCCGCTGCACTTCGGTGACTACGGCGGGCGCCCCATGCAGATCCTCTGGGCGGTGCTCGACGTGCTGACCCTCATCGTGCTCGGCAGCGGCCTGTACCTGTGGTGGGGCAAGCAGCGCAAACCACGGGAGGCCAAGGCATGAGCCACGCGTCGCGATCTACTACGAAGATTTTCGCCTGGCCGGCACTCATCGCCCTGCTCGGTGCCCTAGGCCTGTTCGCTGCGCTGCTGGGCGACGGCGCGTGGGATGGCTTGTCCTGGGTGGGCCTGGGCCTGCCGGCGTACTTGGCACTGCGCGGTTTCTGGCGGCGCTGAGGTAACGGGTTAACGCAGCCACCCGGCCAACGCGGTGCAGCATGGTCCTCTTTCACCAGGAGATAGGCCATGACACCGCTGCTGCGCCTCCAGTCGCTGGATAGCCAACTCGACGCACTATTGCCCCCCTTGCCGGGTGTGGAACACAGCCTCGACCAAGCCCTGAACACCCTGTTCACCAACCCAGCGATCACCGCCCGGACCTTGTACTTCGAGCGCTTCCGCCTGCTGGACCTGGTCGGCTTTCACCTGTTCGACGGCGGCACGTTCAAGCCACCGGCCGGTGCGCAAGCCCGACACGACGACCGCCCGCTCAACCTGCCAAGCGACTTCAACGCCCACATCGACCGCTGCTGCGCGACGCTTCGCCAAGGCTTGCATGCGCGCCTGGCCAGCTATTGGCTGGCGCGTGAAAAAAATGGACTGAGCCGGCAAGCACGCCTGGCCACCCTGCGCCGCGATCAACTGCTCACCGAGATGCGCTTGCGCAGCCACGACCAGACCTTGTCTGTGGAGCACGCCCGGTTGCTGACTACTTGCCTTGAATACCCACAACCCTGGCAACGCCAGCACCTGCCCGCCGCCAGCCGCCCGCAGCTGTACCGCCCGTTGCTGTCGGGCTCGGCGCCCAACTGGCGCAGCCACTTGCCAGGCGTGCTGATCCTCACCGAGAACGGCCCGGAGGGCCGCTTGCTCGACGCGCAGGAACCGGTCGGACGGGTGCTTTTGTGCAGCATCGTGCATGGCATCGAAGCGTTCGACAGCCTGGCCGCCTTGCACGTGGAATTATGCGAACGCCTCGAAGACCCGGTGCAGAGCGAACCGCTGACCCGACTGCTAGTGGTGAGCGCAGACCGCCAACGTGCCCACCGGGCTGAACGCCTGCGCTACGACTGGTTCAGCGAGGACCTCGCCGAGGCGCAGGCCCTGGCCATTCGCGAGGCCCATGGCAAACGCCTGACCGCCGCCTGGCAAGCCGCCTGGGCACAGGGGCTGCAACGCAATATCGAACACCTCGACGCCCAACTGGGCAACGCACTGAACCTGCACCGCGAGCTCGGCAGCCAAGGTCCAGTAGCCACCCGCTATGGCCTGTTGCTGGAAAAGCACATGCCCGACTGGTTGCGCTCGACCTCGCAGCAAGGCGTTGCCCACATCATGCAAGCCATGCAAGAGCAGGTGGCGGCCATCAAGGCCGCCGCCGCGCCAGGCATACTCACGTTGGAGCAGTTCAACCAACGCCACACCCTGCTGGCCTGGGTGCGCCAGCGGCTGCGCGAGTTTCTGCAGCAAGACCCCGGCATCGACACCGCACCCGAGCAGATCTCGATCAGCGTGACCCTGGCGCGCCAGGTCGGCCCCATCAGCAATCCACTCGACACCAGCGCCTACATCCCCGTGGCCAGCCGCCCACAAGCCGGCGGCACCATAGCGTTGGTCAATCAACGCTACCGGTTGGATGAGCTGGCACTGCTCAATATCGCCTGGTTCGACGTCGATTACTGGCTGACCGCCCGCGTGCACCTCGACGCCGACCAGCCGCTGCCAGCCCTGACGCCACTGCGGGTCAAGCAAATCGTACGGCGCCTGAATGCTGGTAGCGGCTACCAAGCCTACCTGCGCACCCAACTGCTCGATTCGCCCCATGGCCGCTGGCGCCAGCAGGCCTACGCGCACCTGAGCCGTACGCGCATGCACGCCGAAGCGGTCAAGGCGCGTTATGCCGGGCATTTTCAGCCGAGCACGCTCGAACAGGGTTATGGCTGGGCCGACTGCGTTATTCACTCACCCGACAGCCACAACCGGCCGCACCGCAACGAACAACAGGTGATCGCCCGGCAGATGCTGATCCAGGGGCAAACCCTGCAAGGTGTCGTGCTACTTGTCTCGCCAGAGCACTCTTACCGCATCGTGGTCTACAGCCCCGACGCGCCGGACCGCCGCCCCTGGCGTGAATACAACAACGCCCGGGCGCTGATCCGCGCCGTGCGCAGCGATGCGCAGCTGCGCCACTATGTGTTGCAACGCTTGCCGCTGGGCAACCGAAAAAGCCTGGAGGCACTGCTGGTACAGGGCCGCCTGGGCTCGCACATCAGTTTGCAGACCATCACCGGCAACCTGTACGACGCCCTCTACCGCGCCGAGGTCAACACCCTGATGGCCCAAGCCAATGCCGTGACCCGCAGCAACCAAGAGCTGCTGGGGGAGTTTTCGGTCAATGTGCTCAGGCTGGTGCTGGATATCCTCACCCTGGTGTTGCCGCAGGCGGGCTCGACCGCACTGGCATTCGGGCGCATGGGCATTTCCATCTGGGACGGTTTCGAAGCGCTCGACCGAGCCGACCACAACGGTGCGCTCCATCATGCGGTCGCAGCACTCGGCCACGCCACGGCGGGGCTCAACGACATGGCAGGCTCCGGGCTGATGCGCCGGGTCATGCGCGGCCTGCCCAAGCCGCCACCGGTGCCGCTGCCCCGGCATTACGAAGCGACCCCTGACGTTGCCAGGCTGCGCTACCGCATCGATGCGCTGCACGACGAGGCCGTGTACGAACAGCAGTCGGCGAGCCCCGGCCTGTCGCAGTACTACGTGAGGGATAACCTGGGCCGCTACTTCAATGTCACCTTCGACGGCACACGCTGGCGCGCCACCGACCCGAACCAGCCGAACACCTACCTGAAGCTGCCGATCAAGCGCTGCCTGGATGGCCGGTGGGTGGTCGACTCGCCAGTGCTCTGGTACGACGGGTTGCCGAGTATCCAGCAACTGTTGGAAGACTGCCGCCTGTCCACCCCGTTACACGGTACCGTCACCGAAGACGATGCCCAGCTGTTTCAAGACAACACCACGCTGTACCTGCAACTGGGCAGCCACCAGTTACCCGTGCGCCGCCATCTGCTCGCCGCTCACTACCACTTGGTATTGCCTGAGACGCTGCGCGGCGCGGTGCCCGCGTGGGCAGTGCTGCGCTGGCAGGATGCGCAATGGCGCATCCGCGTGCGCCAGACCGGCCGCAGCAGCAACTGGCTGGCGCTGCCGGCTGCTTATTCGGACAACCGCGGCAGCAACCGGTCCAGCCGCTGATGCAAGGCACTGTCACGCGGCCAGTTGCGCAGCAGCCGCGCCCGGTCACGGGCATAGGCCGGGGCGAAGCTGAGCTGGGTGGCGTGCTGGCACATGGCATCGAGGTCGATCAGCGACCACTGGCCGTTATCCCAGAACAGGTTATGGCCCTTGAAGTCGCCATGGCTGATGCGCTCGCGGATCAGTTGCTGCATGACCTTCACCAGCGCATCGACCTGCTCTTCAGGTGCCTCGCCGTTTTCCACATAGGGCGCGAAGCACGCGGTCAGGTCCGGGCCATCGACATAGTCGGTGACCAGGTAGGCACGGCTGCGCAGGCCCATGACACGCTCCTCTAGCACTGCCAGAGGGCGTGGCGTGGCGATGTCGAGAAATTCCAGGCGATGGCCTTCGATCCACGAGTGCCAGGCCCGGCTCGGGCGCCAGAAGCGCTTGAACCAGTGCGCAGTGTTCTTGATGTTGTAGCGTTTGAGCACCAGTTGGCGGCCATCGACCTCGATGCGGGCCACACTGGCGGCGCCACCGGTCTTGTACAGGTGGCCTTTGTCGATCAGTTCATCAGCGTGTTCCAGCACCGGCAGCATGGCCTGCACCTCAGCGCGGCGAATCGCCCGCAGGCCCGAAAGGCTACGCTCGACGCTGAACAGCGAGCACTCGCGGCCGGCCTTTTCCAGGTAGTCCTTCTGGCGCCAGTTGCGCACCTTGTCCACCTGCTTCTGCAGCGCTTCGAGTGGCAGCGCGTGCTCGGCATTGGCCAACAGGTAATGCACCAACAGCTCTTCGATGAACGGCTCCAGGCGCTTGGGCAATTGGGCGAAGAACACGCCGAGGTTTTCCAGCACCCGCGGGCGCGACAACTGCTGGCCCGGGGTCTCGGCCTTGATGCCCGCGCCGTCGATCAGGTACAGCTTGCCGCCATGGCGCAGCAGGTTGTCCAGGTGCAGGTCTTCCTGCCACAAGCCCTTGGCGTGCATCTGCGCCACCGCCGTCAGCGCCTCACCCAACACCGCGTGTTGCTCGTCTGCCAGTACCGGCAGGTGCTCCACGGCGGCCCAGGCATCGGCCAGGCTTTCGGCACCATCCAGAAACGCGAACAGCAGCCAGCCGCCGTCGCCTTCCTTCAAACCATCGGCCAGCAGTTTGGGCGTGGTCAGGCCCTGCTCGGCCAGCCACTTGACGCCTTGCAGCTCGCGCTGGAAGTGCCGGGCAGCATTGCTGCCCACCAACAGCTTGGCCAGCACCGGCGTGCCACGCCAAACACCAGCACCCACATAGCGCTGGCCGGGCAGCACGCGCAGCAGGCTCAGCAGTTGCAGCTCGGCGCTGCCGGCGGCATCGGCCAGGCTCACGTTAAGGGGCAATGCCGGGGCGCGCCCGGCCTCTTTCAGTTCAGACAAACGCATCAGCGGGCCTCTTTTTCACGACGGCGTTGCGTCAGGCGTTGCAGCCAGGTGCCGACCAGTGTGCTGTCCGCCGGCTGCACCAGGTAGGCTGCCAGCAGGTGACGCACATCCGCCTCGCTCCAGGCCCGGGCACGGCGCAACAGGGGCTCCAGGTCCTTGAGCCGGTCACGCATGCCGAACAGCAGGGGCCGGGTTTTTTCCAGGTCGATCAGTTGGGCATCCCAGCCTTCGCGGCGTTGGCGCAGGAAGATGTGCTTGGGGTAGAAGCAGCCGTGCACCTGGCCAGCACTGTGCAGCGTGCGCGCCAACTGGCCGCAGGCCTCGAGGATGCCGTTGCGTTCGGCATCGCCCAACTGCGGCCACTGAGCCAGCAGGCTGTCCAGGTCGGCCCACTCGTCCAAGGCACGGGTCATGAGGATCGCCCGGTGCTCGCCGGCCTGCTTGCGCTCGCCATAGAACACCGCTTGCAAGGCCGGAATGTGCAGCTTCTGGTAGCGGCTGATGTTGCGGAATTCGCGGGCGAAGGTTGGCTCGCCGAATGGCCGGTGCAAGGTACGGGTGAGGTAGTCGCTCTGGCGCTTGAGGTAGTAGCCCTTGCCTTCGAGTTCCAGGCGGAACACGCTGCTCCAGCCCCCACGCCCGGTGTTGGGCTCGTCCACGGCATCGAGCTGCAGCGCCCACAGCGCGTCGAAATCGTTCAAGCCGTGGCGTTTGAGCAGCGCGAGGTCCGCGCTGGCCAGGTAATCGGTCATTCCCTTCCCTCGAAAAAGCTCAGCACTTGGCGAATCCGCTGCTTGTCGCGGGCGTTGAGCCTGTCGCGACCACGGTATTGCAGGTAGAAACGCAGGCGCTGGGTCGCCGACAGGTGGTATTTGGCGACCTTGTCCAGGCACGCCAGGTCTTTGATCATCCGGTGCCGCCACATGAAGCCGCGCCAGAAGTCGCCGGTCGGGCAGTCGATGAAGAACAACGTGCCCTGGTCGTCGACCAGCAGGTTGCGCCACTTCAAGTCGTTGTGGGCAAAACGGTGCTCGTGCATGACCCGGGTGTGGCGCGCCAGCTGGCGGCTGACGTGGTCGACCCAGGCGGGGTCTGCCAGGCGCGGGTCTTTGCGTTCGGCCAAGGCCGACAGGTCTTCGGTGCGCGGCAGCTCGCGGGTGATCATCGCCCCGCGGCCAAACGCCAGGCCCTTGCGCTCCAGGCCCCAGGCGACCACTTCGGCGGTGGGAATGCCCCACTTGGCGAACTGCTTGAGGTTTTGCCATTCGGCCTTGATGCGCGGCCGGCCGAGGTAGCGGCGCATGTGCTTGCCCGCCCCGGTGTAACGCTTGACGTAGTAATTGACGCCCTCGCGCTCGATGCGCACCACTTCGCTGAGCGGGTCGCGGGTCAGGCGTTCGCCCTGCAGGGCGAAGACTGCGTCAAGGCTGCCGAAATCCGCCGCCAGGTGTTCGTAGCCTGGCGCCAGTGTCCAACCCGCCATCAGAGTGCATCCCCATAGCGTTGTTTGCGGTCATAGAGTTTCTGCGCCTTGCGTTCGAGCCAGGCGAGCAGCGCGGCCTCGTCGGCAAGCACTTGGCGCAGCGGGCGCTGGAAGTAGCCACGCAAAAAGCGCAGCTTGTCGCGCCGGGTCAGGCCGATGTCCAGCGCCGAGAAGTACAGCGCGGCCAGGTCTTTGTCACGCCAGCGGCGGCTGATTGTCGCCCGGGTCTGGGCACGGTGCAGGTCGATGACCGACAGTTTGAAGTCTTCTGGCGTCACCGGGCGATCGGTGTGCAGCAGGAAGTGGCAGATGTAGCAGTCGCGGTGGTTGACCCCGGCGCGGTGCATGCCGCCAGTCATCTTCGCCACTTCGGCGATCAGCGCACGCTTGAGGCGTGGCGCGGGCGGCTGCTTGACCCAGTCGATACTGAAGTCTTCCAGGCTGATGGTCGGCGCCAGTTCTTCGGTCACGATGAACGAATGCTGAGTGGCCGGGTTGCTGCCGCGCTCGCCATAGGCGACGGCGGTCATGGTCGGCACGCCGACCTCGTGCAGGCGCTGGATGGCTCGCCATTCCTGGCCGGCACCGAGCACCGGCAGCTTGGCGCTGAACAGGTTCTTGAAGATCTCACCCCAGCCGATGCCGCGGTGAATCTTGACGAAAAACCCCTCGCCCTCAACGACGGTGCGCAGCGTGCGGCGCCCTTCCAGCTCGCGGTACACCTCGCCTTGCAGCGCTTCCACGGCCTCGAAGGCATCACGCCCGGCCCACAAGCGCTTGAAGGGTTCGGCCAGTATCAGCTTCATGCGGTCTCCTGCCCCAGGATCACATCAGCAGCATGCTGCGGCATGCTGTACAGGTCGGCCGTATCGGCAAAGGCCAGGCCGTTGCGCGACCAGTCGGCACGGGCCTGCGGGTCTTCGAGCATGCGTTGCAGATAGCCATTGAGCTGTTCCTGTTCGAACGGCTCGTCCAGCACTAAGCCGCTGTCGGCTTCGGCGATGTAATGGGCATAGCCACACACCTTGGAGACCAGCACCGGCAGGCCTGCCACCAGTGCTTCGAGCAGCACGGTGCCGGTGTTTTCGTTGTAGGCCGGGTGGATCAGCAGGTCAGCGCCCAGCAGGAAGCGTGGGATATCGCTACGCCCCTTGAGGAACTGCACCTGGTCGCCCAGGCCGAGGGTGGCGCTCTGCAACTGGAAGACCTTGGGGTCGTCCTGGCCGATGACCATCAACCGGGTGCGCTTGCGCAAGGCCGACGGCAGCGCGGCCAAGGCCTTGAGGCTGCGGTCGACGCCCTTGGTCTTGAAGCCCGAACCGATCTGCACCAGCAGCAGGTCATCGTCGCCCAGGTTGAATTCCTGGCGGAACTCGGCGCGGATCTCGGCGGCGTTGGCCGGCGCCCGACGGTCTTGGGAAATGCCCGGCGGCAGCAGGTGGAAGCGTTCAGCCGGGGTGCCGTAGTGTTTGACGAACAGCGGCTGCTGCACCTCCGAGATCATCAGCACTTCGGTTTTCGAGTCTTTGGCGAACACCGCGCGCTCGTACTCGGCAAAGTGCCGGTAGCGGCCCCAGCGCTTATAGAGGCCGCCACGCAGGGTCTGGGCCTTGTCCTCGAAGCAGCCGTCGGCGGCGTAGTACACGTCCAGCCCCGGCATCTTGTTGAAGCCAATCAGGCGGTCGACCGGGCGCTTGGCCAGGTCGGCTTCCATCCAGGCGCTGAGCTTCTCGTTGCGGCGGTGGTTGAACAGCGCCTTGACCGGCGCCACCAGCACTTCGAAGCCAGGCGGAATGTCACCTTCCCAGATCAGCGTGTACACACGGATCTGGTGGCCCCGCTTCTGGCATTCCAGGGCAATGCGCATGAAATCGCGCTGCAGCCCGCCGAAGGGGAAATATTTGTAAAGCACGAAAGCCAGTTGCATCAACGAACATCCTCAGCCAGCAGCAGCGCGCTCAAGCGGCTCGCCACATGCTCGGGATTCAGGCGAGTGAAGCACAGCGGCCACTCGCGTTTGAGATCGAACCGGCGCAGGTCATCGGCGCTCGGCTTGTAGGTGCACTTCTTCTGCAGGCACGGCGCACAGGGGAAATCGCTGGCCTGGTGAACCTGGGCGCGGCCATAGGCGCCGGTCAGGCCCGGGTTGGTCGGGCCGAACAGTGAAATGGTCGGCACATCCAGCGCCGCAGCCAAATGGCCCAGGCCGGTGTCCACCGCCACGCAGGCCTTGGCCGCCGCCAGCACGCGGGCAACGCCGACAAGGTTCAACTTGGGCAGTACCTGGCAGTTATTCAAGCCCTGGGCGATACGTTCGGCACGTGCCTTCTCGGCCGGGTTGCCCCACGGCAGGCGCACTTGCAGCTTGCGCCGGCCCATGCGCTCGGCCAGCTCACGCCAGTAAGCCTCGGGCCAATGCTTGGTGGCCCAGGTGGTGCCGTGCAGGAACACCACGTAGGGCGCGGCGGGCGGCAATTGCAGGCGATCGAGGTCCAGGCCGTAGTTGCCGATGCCTTCCGGCAAGTCGTAGGCCAGGGCCAGGGCGAACAGCTGGCGCACACGCTCGACCGCGTGCTGGCCCGTGGCGACCGACAGGCGCCGGTCATAAAAACGGCTGGCCAGGCCTTCGCGCGCCGAGTAGCGGTCCAACCCGGCCACCGGTGCCTTGATGTAGCGGGTCAGCCAGGCCGACTTGACCAGGCCCTGGGCATCGATCACCAGGTCGTACTTGCGCGCGCGAACGCGCTGCTTGAACGCCTTCCACTCGCCGCTCTTGAGGGTCTGCCAGATGTTCTTGCGCCAGCGACGGATCGCCACCGGGATCACCTGGTCGACCGCCGGGTGCCAGCTGGGGATCTCGGCAAAGCCTTCTTCCACCACCCAGTCGAAACGAATGCCCGGTATCGCGTGGGCGGCATCGGTGATCGCCGGCAGGGTGTGGATCACATCCCCCAGCGACGATGTCTTGATGATCAGTACCCGCACTTAGTCGACCTCGGCCACGGTATCGATCAGGTTCGGACCGCCCAGGCTGTGCAAGGCGGCGATGACTTGCTGCGGGTCGAGCAGGCGCAGGCAGTTGTAGTGGCCGAAGCGGCAGGTGCGGTCGAAGCATGGGCTGCATTCGATGCCGGTGCGCACCACTTCCACCTGCTCGGCCAGCGGCGGCGTGAAGCCCGGCGAGGTCGAGCCATACACGGCGACCAGCGGGCGATTCAGCGCGGCAGCCACGTGCATCAGCCCGGAGTCGTTGGACACCACGGAATCGGCGCAAGACATCAGGTCGATGGCCTCGGCCAGCGAGGTTTCGCCGGCCAAGTTGTAGGATTCTTCACGCAAGCCCGGGATCAGCCGGTCGCGGATCTGCTCACCGACGGGGTGATCGCTTTTCGAACCGAACAACCACACCTGCCAGCCCTGGCGGATCATCGCCTCGGCCACGGCGGCGTAGTGCTCGGCCGGCCAGCGTTTGGCCTCGCCAAACTCGGCACCGGGGCACAGCGCCAGCACCGGGCGGTCGAGTGCCAGGCCGAACTTGGCCAGGGCGGCGTCGCGGCTCTGCGGTTCGATCTGCAGGCTGGGGCGTGGGTAAGGCTGTGGCAGCTCTACGCCCGGCGCGTAGGCCAGGGCCATGAAGCGCTCGATCATCAACGGGTAGCGTGCCTTGTCCAGCTTGCGCACGTCGTTGAGCAGGCCGAAGCGCATCTCGCCGCGCCAGCCGGTGCGTTTGGGAATACCGGCAAAGAACGGCACCAACGCCGATTTCATCGAGTTGGGCAGCAGGATTGCCTGGTCGTACTGGCCGGCCAGGGACTTGCCGATGCGACGTCGGGTGGCCAGTTCCAGCACACCGTGGCCGAGCGGGAAGCTCAACGCTTGGCGCACCTCGGGCATGCGTTCGAGGATCGGCCGGCTCCACTCGGGCGCCAACACGTCGATCACGCAGTCGGGGTGCTGCTGTTTCAGGCACTGGAACAAGGTCTGCGCCATTACCATGTCGCCGACCCAGCTGGGGCCAATGATCAGTATTCTCATGCTTAGTCCAGAAACGCTCGGGGAGGCTACAGGCTGCGGTACAGCCTGGCCTCCCCTCTTTATATTCAGGCTATGTGGCGGACAGTGTAACACCGGTGGTGGGGCATGGACCTTTGGGGCTGCTTTGCAGCCCTTCGCGGCACAAGGCCGCTCCTACAGGGGCCTCAGCGGTATCAAGTCAAACCCAGCTCGCCCCAGATCCGCCGCACCTCGCGGCGTTCATCGGCAAACTGCGCCGCATCGATCACCCCGGCCTGCTTCTGCAGGGCCTGGCGGTGCGAGGCAGAACGGAACGCCTTGTACACTTCACGCAACAGCACCGCGTCACTGGCCGGCATCAAACCTGCCTGCTCCAGCTCTTCCAGAATGCGGATGTTATCGGTCCATCGGAGTATGGCCGTGTGGTCGTGGGACCAGGCCAAAGCCGCGTATTGCACCATAAATTCGATATCGACGATACCGCCGGCATCCTGCTTGATATCGAAGGGTACACCGGCCTCGAAGGCATTGGCTGCGGTGCCGGCAGCCGTGGCCTTGGTGCCGAGATTGCCGCGCATCTTGGCGCGCATCTCACTGACTTCGGTGCGCAACGTTTCAAGGTCACGGGGTTGGCCCAGGACGTTGGCGCGTACGCCTTCGAACGCCGCGCCCACCTGTTTGCAGCCGACCAGCACACGCGCACGCACCAAGGCCTGGTGCTCCCAGGTCCAGGCCTCGTTCTGTTGATAGCGCTCGAAGGCACCGAGCGAGCTGACCAACAGCCCCGAAGCGCCGGACGGGCGCAGGCGCATGTCCACGTCATACAGCTGGCCAGAGTTGGTCTGGGTGGTCAGCAAGTGGATGATGCGCTGGCCCAGGCGGGTAAAGAACTGCGCGCTGTCGATCGGCTTGGCGCCATCGGTTTCGGCCTGGGGGTCGCCATCGTGAATGAACACCAGGTCCAGGTCCGAGCCATGGCCCAGTTCAAGCCCACCGACCTTGCCATAACCAATGATGATGAAGCCCGGGTCGCACAGGCTGCCGTCGCTGCGCTTGGGCTGGCCGTGGCGGGCTACGGTCTGGCGCCAGGCCAGGGCCAGCACCTGGTCGAGGATGGCTTCGGCCAGCCAGGTCAGGTAATCGCTGACTTTCATCAACGGCAGGTTGCCACTGATTTCCGAGGCCGCCACACGCAGGCTGTGGGCCAGCTTGAAGTGGCGCAGCGCCTCCATCTGCTGTTCCAGGTCGTCTTCGGGGATGCGCGTCAAACGCTCGCGCAGTTCGCTGGCCAGCTCCGGCGCCAATGGCGGGCTGAACAGCCGGCCTTCGTTGAGCAACTCATCGAGCAGCAACGGGTAGCGGGCAATCTGCTCGGCGATCCAGGGGCTGGCCGCGCACAGGGTCAACAGGCGGCGCAAGGCACCCGGGTTTTCGGTGAGCAGCACCAAGTAGGCCGACCGCCGCGCAACCGCTTCGACCAGCGGCAGCACGCGTTCAAGCACCAGGTCAGGGTCTTGGTGCTCCACGGCCTGGGCCAAGAGCCTTGGAATAAAGGCGTCCAATCGTTCGCGCCCAATGCGCTGCATCGAGCGCAATTGCGGGCTGCCCCGCAACCCGGCGAGGCGACGCAAGGCATCGGCGGGTTGTTTGAACCCGGCTTCCTCAAGCTGACGACAGGCGGCGTCTTCATCCTGCGCCTGCTCCCACAGCGGCGACCATTCGCCACCGACCACCAGTTCGCCCTCGCCGTCCTCATCATCGGGGTCGGCGATCACTTGGCGGAAGTGCCAATCGACCCGGCCGCGCCAGTACATCAATTGGTCATGGAAGCCCTGCCAGTCGGCGAAGCCGAGGATGTAGGCGACCCGCGCCTGGTCGGTTTCGTTGTCCGGCAGCATCTGCGTCTGGCGGTCGGCGATGGCCTGGATAGCGTGCTCGGTATAACGCAGGAATTCGTAGCCTTCGCGCAACTCGGCCACCACCGCGGGTGGTAGGTAACCTTGCCCCTCGAGGGTCGCCAGCACCTTGAGCAAGGGCCGTTGCTGCAGGCTCAGGTCTCGCCCGCCATGGATCAGCTGGAAGGCCTGGGCGATGAACTCCACCTCGCGGATGCCGCCAGCACCCAGCTTGATGTTCTCGGACATGCCCTTGCGCCGCACCTCCTGCTGAATCAGCTGCTTCATGGTGCGCAGGGCTTCGATGGCCGAGAAGTCCAGGTAACGGCGGTAGACGAACGGGCGCAGCATCTCTTGCAACTGAGCGCCTGCCGCCTGATCACCGGCCACCACCCGCGCCTTGATCATGGCGTAGCGTTCCCAGTCGCGGCCCTGGTCCTGGTAGTACTGCTCCAGGGCATTGAAGCTCAGCACCAGCGAACCGGCCGAACCGTAAGGGCGCAAGCGCATGTCGACGCGGAACACGAAACCGTCGACGGTGACCGGGTCCAGGGCCTTGATCAGGCGCTGGCCCAGGCGGGTGAAGAACTCCTGGTTGTCCAGCGAGCGCTTCACCCCTTCGGTCTCGCCGCCCTCGGGGAAGGCGAAGATCAGGTCGATGTCCGACGACAGGTTCAGCTCCACCGCCCCCAGCTTGCCCATGCCCAGCACCACCATGTGCTGCGCCAGGCCGCTGCGGTGGCCGATGGGCGTGCCGAACTGCTGGCAATGGCGCGGGTACAGCCATTGATACGCTTCGTCGATGGCGGCATCGGCAAGGTCGGACAGGTCACGGCAGGTTTCGCCCAGCTCGGCCTGGCGCGTAATGTCGCGCCAGATGATGCGCAACTGCTGGCGATTGCGCTCGCGCCGCAGGTTACGCGCCAGCTCGTCTTCGCTTTGCGCTGCCTGGGCCACCGCCCCGATCTGCCCGCGCAACTCGCCGGGCGCATAGCGGCGGTCCAGTTCACCACTGGCCATCAGGGCGAGCAGCATGGCCGGTTCGCGCTGGGCCAGGCCAAGGACGAAGTCGCTGGCGGCAGCAACCTGGTCGAACTGTTGCAGATGGGCCGGGCTGCAACCGTTCAGGTCGAGTTCGGGGTGGCCAGCCACAGCTTCGCTGAGGAACTGCTGATTACGAGCGACCAGCGGTTGCAGGGTGGCGGGCAGATCGAGCGGCAAAGGCAGGCGCATGGACTATCCTTGATCGGCGTGAAAGAGAGGGGTAAAGGCGGCCAAATGGAAGGCGGACCACGGTTGGACTGTCATACAAAAGTTGGAAATAGCTGAAAAAAAGCAATCACTGGCAAAAAACATCAAGAATCACCCGTTCGCGACACATCGCCAACCAACATGAACGTTTTTCCCCACAAGCCGGGGTGCGACCAAAAGCCGCATTTGTGTAGTTTTACTACTACCCCGACTGTCTAAAAGCATGAAATGCGAATGCATTTGTAGTAAAACTACACGGCGCCGGATCACACTCCGGTAATCCAAGAATTCACGACGTCTGCCCATAAGGCCAGTCGCAAACTCAGGCAATCGATTCTGGTTGCCTTTCCGCCCTGGAGCAAGCCATGCAAGACCTCGATCCAATCGAAACCCAGGAATGGCTGGATGCCCTGGAGTCGGTCCTCGACAAAGAAGGCGAAGACCGCGCTCATTACCTGATGACCCGTATGGGCGAGCTGGCCACCCGCAGTGGCTCCCAGCTGCCGTATGCGATCACCACGCCATACCGCAACACCATCCCTGTCACCCACGAAGCACGCATGCCTGGCGACCTGTTCATGGAACGCCGCATTCGCTCGTTGGTGCGTTGGAACGCGCTGGCCATGGTGATGCGCACCAACCTGAAGGACTCGGACCTGGGCGGCCACATCTCCAGCTTCGCCTCCAGTGCCACCCTGTACGACATCGGCTTCAACTACTTCTTCCAGGCCCCGACCGAAGAACACGGCGGCGACCTGGTGTTCTTCCAGGGCCACGCTTCGCCAGGCGTTTACGCCCGTGCCTTCATGGAAGGCCGCATCAGCGAAGACCAGATGAACAACTTCCGTCAGGAAGTGGACGGCAACGGCCTGTCTTCGTACCCGCACCCATGGCTGATGCCTGACTTCTGGCAGTTCCCGACCGTTTCGATGGGTCTGGGCCCGATCCAGGCGATCTACCAGGCGCGCTTCATGAAGTACCTGGAAGCCCGTGGCTTCATCCCGGCCGGCAAGCAGAAGGTCTGGTGCTTCATGGGCGACGGCGAGTGCGACGAGCCGGAATCCCTGGGCGCAATCGCCCTGGCTGGCCGCGAGAAGCTGGACAACCTGATCTTCGTCATCAACTGCAACCTGCAGCGCCTCGACGGCCCGGTTCGCGGCAACGGCAAGATCATCCAGGAACTCGAAGGCGTGTTCCGTGGCGGTGGCTGGAACGTCAACAAAGTCGTCTGGGGCCGCTTCTGGGACCCACTGCTGGCCAAGGACACCAACGGTGCCCTGCAGCGCCGCATGGACGAAGTCATCGACGGCGAGTACCAGAACTACAAAGCCAAAGACGGCGCGTACGTGCGTGAGAACTTCTTCAACACCCCAGAGCTCAAGGCCATGGTCGAAGACCTGTCCGACGAAGAGATCTGGAAGCTCAACCGTGGCGGCCACGACCCGTACAAGGTCTACGCGGCTTATCACCAGGCGGTGAACCACAAAGAGCAGCCGACTGTCATCCTGGCCAAGACCATCAAGGGTTACGGCACCGGTGCAGGCGAAGCCAAGAACACCGCGCACAACACCAAGAAGGTCGACGTCGACAGCCTGCGTCACTTCCGTGACCGCTTCGACATCCCGGTCAAGGATGCCGACCTTGAGAACCTGCCGTTCTTCAAGCCGGAAGAAGGTTCTGCCGAAGCCAAGTACCTGGCCGAGCGCCGCGCTGCCCTGGGTGGCTTCGTGCCGCAACGTCGCGCCAAGAGCTTCAGCGTGCCGACCCCATCCCTGGAAACGCTGAAAGCGATCCTGGACGGCTCGGGCGACCGCGAAATCTCCACCACCATGGCCTTCGTGCGCATCCTGGCGCAGCTGGTCAAGGACAAGGAAATCGGCCAGCGCATCGTCCCGATCATCCCGGACGAAGCCCGTACCTTCGGTATGGAAGGCATGTTCCGCCAGTTGGGCATCTACTCGTCCGTCGGCCAGCTCTACGAGCCAGTCGATAAAGACCAGGTGATGTTCTACCGCGAAGACAAGAAGGGCCAGATTCTCGAGGAAGGCATCAACGAAGCCGGCGCCATGTCGTCGTTCATCGCTGCCGGTACCTCGTACAGCTGCCACAACCAGCCGATGCTGCCGTTCTACATCTTCTACTCGATGTTCGGCTTCCAGCGTATCGGCGACCTGGCCTGGGCCGCTGGCGACAGCCGCACCCGTGGCTTCCTGATCGGCGGTACCGCCGGCCGTACCACCCTCAACGGTGAAGGCCTGCAGCACGAAGACGGTCACAGCCACATGATGGCGGGCACCATCCCGAACTGCCGCACCTATGATCCGACCTACGGCTACGAGCTGGCGGTGATCATCCAGGACGGCATGAAGAAGATGACCGAAGAGCAACAGGACATCTTCTACTACATCACCGTGATGAACGAATCCTACCAGCAGCCAGCCATGCCGGCCGGTGTTGAGGAAGGCATCATCAAGGGTATGTACCTGCTGGAAGAAGACACCCGCGAAGCCGCGCACCACGTTCAGCTGATGGGCTCCGGCACCATCCTGCGCGAAGTCCGCGAAGCAGCGAAGATCCTGCGTGAAGAGTTCAACGTCGGTGCCGACGTGTGGAGCGTCACCAGCTTCAACGAACTGCGTCGCGACGGCCTGGCCGTGGAACGCGCCAACCGCCTCAAGCCTGGCCAGAAGCCTCAGCTGACTTACGTCGAAGAGTGCCTGAACGGTCGCAAAGGCCCGGTCATCGCCTCCACCGACTACATGAAGCTGTTCGCCGAACAGATTCGCCAGTGGGTGCCGAGCAAAGAGTTCAAAGTCCTGGGTACCGACGGTTACGGTCGCAGCGACAGCCGCAAGAAGCTGCGTCACTTCTTCGAAGTTGACCGCCACTTCGTGGTGCTGGCTGCCCTGGAAGCCTTGGCTGACCGTGGCGAGATCGAACCGAAAGTGGTGGCTGACGCTATCGTCAAGTTCGGCATCGATCCGGACAAGCGCAACCCACTGGACTGCTGAGGAGTATTTTTAAGTGAGCGAACTCATTCGCGTACCTGACATCGGCAGCGGTGAAGGTGAAATCATCGAGCTGTTCGTCAAGGTCGGTGACCGTATCGAGGCTGACCAGAGCCTGCTGACCCTGGAGTCCGACAAGGCCTCCATGGAGATCCCGGCCCCTAAGGCCGGCGTGATCAAAGAGCTGAAGGTCAAGCTGGGCGATCGCCTGAAAGAAGGCGACGAGCTGCTGGTGCTGGAAGCCGAGGGCGCTGCGGCGTCCGAGGCGCCAGCCGCCGCACCTGCCCCTGCCGCTGCGCCGGCCGCCGCTGAAAAGCCGGCCGCCGAAGCCGCGCCTGCGCCTGCTGCAGCCCCGGCTGCCGCCAGCGTGCAAGACATCCACGTGCCGGACATCGGCTCGTCGGGCAAGGCCAAGATCATCGAAGTACTGGTCAAGGTCGGCGATACCGTCGAAGCCGACCAGTCGCTGATCACCCTGGAGTCCGACAAGGCCTCCATGGAGATCCCATCGCCTGCTGCTGGCGTGGTCGAAGAAGTGCTGTGCAAGCTGGAAGATGAAGTTGGCACTGGCGACCTGATCTTCAAGCTGAAGGTTGCTGGCGCAGCGCCGGCTGCCGCACCGGCTCCGGCCGCCGCTGCACCGGCCAAGGCTGAGGCTGCGCCTGCTGCCGCACCTGCCGCTGCCGCCCCGGCTGCTGCCCCTGCTCCGGTCGCTACCGCGCCGGCTGCTGGCAACAACGCCAAGGTTCACGCTGGCCCAGCCGTTCGTCAGCTGGCCCGTGAATTCGGTGTCGAGTTGGGCGCTGTCGCGGCCACCGGCCCGCATGGCCGCATCCTGAAAGAAGACGTGCAGGTTTACGTCAAAGCGATGATGCAGAAGGCCAAGGAAGCCCCGGCAGCCGCCGGCGCAACCGGCGGCGCTGGCATCCCGCCAATCCCTGCCGTGGACTTCAGCAAGTTCGGTGAAGTGGAAGAAGTGGCCCTGACCCGCCTGATGCAGGTCGGTGCCGCCAACCTGCACCGCAGCTGGCTGAACGTGCCGCACGTGACCCAGTTCGACTCCGCCGACATCACCGAGCTGGAAGCCTTCCGCGTGGCGCAGAAGGCTGTGGCCGAGAAGGCTGGCGTCAAGCTGACCGTGCTGCCATTGCTGCTCAAGGCCAGCGCATTCCTGCTCAAGGAAATGCCAGACTTCAACAGCTCGCTGGCGCCAAGCGGCAAGGCGATCATCCGCAAGAAGTACGTGAACATCGGCTTTGCCGTGGACACCCCGGATGGCCTGCTGGTCCCTGTGATCAAGAACGTCGACCAGAAGAGCCTGCTGCAACTGGCTGCCGAAGCCGCTGCACTGGCCGAGAAAGCGCGCACCAAAAAGCTGTCGGCCGACGACATGCAAGGCGCCTGCTTCACCATCTCCAGCCTCGGCCACATTGGCGGCACCGGCTTCACGCCGATCGTCAACGCGCCTGAGGTGGCGATCCTGGGCGTTTCGAAGGCAACCATGCAGCCAGTCTGGGATGGCAAAGCCTTCCAGCCGAAGCTGATGCTGCCGCTGTCGCTGTCCTACGATCACCGTGTGATCAACGGCGCTGCCGCCGCGCGCTTCACCAAGCGCCTGGGCGACGTGCTGGCGGATATCCGCACCCTGCTGCTGTAAGGCGGCACGCTGCCCCTCGCAAGAGGGGCAGTACCCTTTTCGAGCTGCCACGCTCGTACCTCAACCCCGTCATTTGGCGGGGCTTTTTTTTGCCTGCGGCTCACACCTCACCGGTTTTTTTGTAGGAGCAGCCTTGTGCTGCGAAAGGGCCGGTACCACCGCCAACATTTCCAGCGCCTGGCAGGGCCTCTTCGCAGCACAAGGCTGCTCCTACAAGGGGTGCGCCTATAGTTTGTGGTACCTCTGCCGATAACCCGTACACAGCATCACACATGGCCGCTTGCCAGCCCTCGGGACATGATGCAACCTTGCCAGATACGCCGCCGACCAGGCCGTGTTTCCCTCTTCAAGCGAGTCTTCGATGAAAAGCCAACCCGATGCCGCCAGCCGTGTGGCGGCCGAGGTCGTCACGCAGCTACCCGTGCCCTCGCGGCTCGGCATGCTGCGTTTCGAAAGGCTCAACGAAGCCACCTGGGCCATGCTCTACCTCGACCCCACCTGCGAACGCCAGTTCGGCCTGCAGGCAGGCGAGCTGTGCGCCTTGGTCGATTCGCCCTATGCCAGCCTGATGGAACCCGAAGCCCGCTACAGGCTGCACGACGAGATCCAGTCGCAGCTTGCCCGGCGTGGCTACTACCGCGTGCGCTACACCTTGCATGCACCTGGCGCGTCACTGCGCCTGCTGGAGGCCGGGGAAGCCTACAGGCAACACAACCGGCAACTGCTGCGCGGCTACCTGAGCGTACTCGACGACCCGCCCGAAGACGCCGCCGACCCTGACGCCAGTGACCTGGAATCGCGCAACAACCGCCTGCAATTGGCCCTGCAGCTCAACCAGCGCGCCCAGCAAGAACAGCTTGAACACCTGGAGCGTGTGCGCGGCCAGCAAGACCTGATCCTGCGCCTGGCCCGCCAGCGTTACAGCGCAGAGAACTCGCTGCTCGAAGCCGCCGAGCTGATCACCCAGAGCGCCTGCGAAATCTACAAGGTCGACAGCGCCAGCATCTGGCACCTGGAAGGCCAGCGCCTGGAGCCGATCAGTGCCTGGTACCGCCACGAGCAGGAGCATCGCCTGCCAGAAGCCATCGATGCCAGCCACTTTCCCGACTACCTCGACGCCCTCCACGCCAGCCGCGCCATCGACGCCCACAACGCCAACCACGACCCGCGCACCCGCGCCCTGACGCAGAGCCTGTGCCCCGACAACAAAGCCATGCTCGATGCCAGCGTGCGCGTCGATGGCCAGGTAATCGGGGTGTTGTGCCTGGAGCAAAGTGGCCAGCCGCGTGCCTGGCAGTCCGATGAAATCGCCTTTGCCGGTGAGCTGGCCGACCAGTTCGCCCAGGTCATCACCAACCACAACCGACGCACTGCGGCCAGCGCCCTGCACCTGTTCCAGCGCGCCGTGGAACAAAGCGCCAGTGCCTTTTTGCTGGTCAACCGCGACGGTGTGGTGGAATACGTCAATCCAAGCTTCACGGCGATCACCCAGTACAGCACCGATGAAGTGCAGGGCCGCCAACTGGCCGAGCTGCCAGCCCTGGAAAACCTCAGCGAGCTGCTGTTCGATTCGCCATCGAGCCTGGCCATGGGCAACAGCTGGCAAGGCGAATTCAAGAGCCGGCGCAAAAACCTCGAGCCCTACTGGGGCCAACTGTCGATATCCAAGGTGTATGGCGACAACCGTGAGCTGACCCACTACATCGGCATCTACGAAGACGTCACCCAGACCAAGCTGGCCCAACAGCGCATCGAGCGCCTGGCCTACACCGACAACCTGACCAACCTGGGCAACCGCCCGGCGTTCATCCGCAGCCTCGACGAGCGCTTTGCCCGTAACAGCGAGAGCTCGATGTGCTTGCTGCTGGTAGACATCGACAACTTCAAGCGCATCAACGACAGCCTCGGCCACCAGACCGGCGACAAGCTGTTGGTCAGCCTGGCCCGCCGACTGCGCAACAGCCTAAGCGCCGGTGGCATCCTGGCGCGTTTCGCCAGCAACGAGTTCGCTGTGCTGCTCGACGACACCCGCCTGGAAGACGGCCAGGACGTCGCCCAGCAGTTGCTGCACACCCTCGACAAGCCGATGTTCGTCGACAACCAGCTGATCAACGTCACCGCCTCGGTGGGCCTTGCCTGCGCGCCGCTGCACGGCATCGACCCGGCGAGCCTGATGAAAAACGCAGGCCTGGCGCTGCACAAGGCCAAGGCCAACGGCAAGCACCAGGTGCAGGTGTTTACCGAAGTGCTCAATGCCGAGGCCAGTTACAAGCTGTTCGTCGAGAACAACCTGCGCCGCGCCCTGACCCAGAACGAACTGGAAGTGTTCTACCAGCCCAAGCTGTGCCTGCGCAGCGGCCGCCTGCTAGGGTTGGAAGCACTGCTGCGCTGGAACCACCCCGAGCGCGGCATGATCCGCCCGGACCAGTTCATCAGCGTGGCCGAGGAAACCGGCCTGATCATCCCAATCGGCAAGTGGGTGGTGCGCCAGTCGTGCCGCATGAGCCAGCAACTGCGCGAGGCCGGCCTGGGCAACTTGCACGTGGCCATCAACCTGTCGCCCAAGCAATTCTCCGACCCGGACCTGGTAGCCTCGATCAGTTCGATCCTCAAGGAAGAAGCGCTGCCCTCGCACCTGCTGGAGTTGGAACTGACCGAAGGCCTGCTGCTGGAAGCGACCGAAGACACCCACCGCCAGCTCGACGAGCTCAAGGCCCTGGGCCTGACCCTGGCGATGGACGATTTCGGCACGGGCTATTCGTCGTTGAGCTACTTGAAGAAGTTTCCGATCGACATCATCAAGATCGACCGCAGCTTCATCAACGAAATCCCGGATAACCAGGACGACATGGAAATCACCTCGGCGGTGGTGGCCATGGCCCACAACCTCAAGCTCAAGGTGGTTGCCGAAGGGATCGAGACCCCGGCGCAGCTGGCGTTTCTGCGCAGGCACCGGTGCGACGTGGGCCAGGGGTACCTGTTCGATCGGCCGATTCCGGGGCGTGAACTGGCCGAGCGACTGAAGCGCTATCCGCGCGGTCCAATGGCCTGACAGCAGCGTTAACCTCGGGCACTATAGAGCCCATAAGGGCCTCTTCGCGGGCAAGCCCGCTCCCACAGGGTCATCACAACCTTTGATACCTGTGCGGTACCTGTGGGAGCGGGCTTGCCCGCGAATGCCCCAGCACCTATCTACCTGACATACAGAGGAACGGCCATGGTCCTGCGTTCGGAAATCCTGGTGAACAAAAACGTCATGCCAACCGCGGAGCAGGCCCTGCCTGGCCGCGAAACGCCAATGTCGCTGCCCGAGTTCCACTATGTGTTCGAAGGCACCCCGCTGCTCGGCCCCTTCTTCGAAGGTGCCATCGACTTCGCCATCTTCGGCCTGGGCTGCTTCTGGGGCGCCGAGCGCCGCTTCTGGCAGCGTGAAGGCGTGGTCAGCACGGTGGTCGGCTATGCCGGCGGCTTCACCCCCAACCCCACGTACGAAGAAGTCTGTTCCGGCCTGACCGGCCACACCGAAGTGGTGCTAGTGGTGTTCGACAAGGACAAAGTCAGCTACCGCGAGCTGCTGGCCATGTTCTGGGAACTGCACAACCCAACCCAGGGCATGCGCCAGGGCAACGACGTCGGCACCCAGTACCGCTCGGCCATCTACTGCACCTCGCCGCAGCAGCTCGAAGAAGCCAAGGCCAGCCGCGACGCCTTCCAGGCCGAGCTGAACAAGGCCGGTTTCGGTGAGATCACCACCGAGATCGACCAGGCCCCGACCGTGTACTTCGCCGAAGCCTACCACCAGCAGTACCTGGCCAAGAACCCGGACGGCTACTGCGGTATTGGCGGTACCGGTGTGTGCCTGCCACCCAGCCTGCAGGGCAACTGAACCATGGCCACGATGACCCTGTTCCACTCGCCGCTGTCGCCCTTCGTGCGCAAGGTCATGGTGGTGCTGCACGAGACCGGCCAGCTTGACCGCGTCACCCTGCAGCCGGTGAACATCAGCCCCGTGAGTGGTGATGACCAGCTCAACCAGGGCAACCCGATCGGCAAGATCCCGGCCCTGCGCCTGGACGACGGCACGGTGCTGCACGACAGCCGGGTGATTTGCGAGTACCTCGACCTGCAGCACGTCGGCCTGCCATTGCTGCCGCGTGAAGGCTCGGCGCGCTGGCGGCGCATGACCTTGGCGTCGCAGGCTGATGCGATCATGGATGCGGCGGTGTCGAGCCGCTATGAGAGCTTCCTGCGGCCTGAGGACAAGCGTTGGGATGGCTGGCTCGAGGCGCAGGGTGACAAGATCCGCCGCAGCCTGGCCAACCTGGAACAGGAACATCTGGCGGAGCTGATCTCGGGCTTTGATCTGGCTGCCATTGGTGTTGCCTGTGCGCTGGGTTATCTGGATTTGCGTCAGCCTGAATTTGGTTGGCGTGAGCGCCAGCCAGGGCTGGCGAAGTGGTATGCCGAGGTGGTCCAGCGGCCGTCGATGGTTGCTACCTCTCCAGCGGCCTGACGGGCCTCTTCGCAGCACAAGGCTGCTCCTACACGGTAACGCGCGCCCTGTAGGAGCAGCCTTGTGCTGCGAATGCCTTACCTCGGTATCACAGGAAACAACTCCCCAATCCTGCGCGCCAACCACCGCCCAAGCTCTCTGTCCTCCCTCATGCCGCCCTCCCCACCCGCGCCCAGTCCAGCCGCCGGGTCAGCACCATGAACACGCCCAACAAACCAAAGCACAGCAACGACCCCATCAACAGCGCGTAGTCCTCGGCGCTGAGCAGCCCATAAAGCATCCCGTACAACGCCGCTAACCCCGCCGCAAACCCAACCCCACGCCCCAGGCTGCGCAGCACGTGGCTCAGGTAGAAGCCAATCAGCAACACACAGGCCAAAGCCGACAGCCCATACGCCGGGCCAAAGCCGATGTGTTCGGACATCGACAGCAACAGCAGGTAGAAAAACGCCAACGCCACACCCACCAGGATGTACTGCACCGGGTGCACGCTGAGGTTCTTCAGCACCTCGAACAGGAAGAAGCCGGCAAAGGTCAGGGCAATGAACAGCAATGCGTATTTGATCGCCCGCTCGCTCTTCAGGTACTGATCAACCGGGTCGACAAAGCTGACGCCAAAGGTGCGCTCGCTGAAGTCCTCACAGTGCCCGGCCGTGGCGCACTGGCGCAGGGCATCTTCAAGGTTGGTGGCGAAGAACGACGTCTGCCAATGGGCAGTGAAGCCTTGGGCATCGATGTCGCGACGGCTGGGCAGGTAACTGCCGATGAAGCTTGGGTGCGGCCAGTTGGCGTGCATATCGACACTGCTGGTACGGCCAACCGGCAACACCTGCAACTGGCCAGTGCCTTGCAGCGCCAGGTCGAAGCCGTAGCTGAACTCCCGCGCTTGCAGGCCATCCAGCCCTGGCACGCTGGCATGCACGCCACCGCGCATCCAGTCGAGCCCGGTCCCCGCTTCGAAGGGCAACTTGCGCTCGTCGAGCGTCAGCTCCAGGCCATTCTCGATGCCACGAATGTCGCTGATGCCCACCACCAGAAAGGGCTTGTCGAACCGGTAGTCTTCGAAATCCTTGTCGATGCCCCAGCGTTCGGGGAGCTTGAAGCGACCACTGATGCGGCCTTTGGCGTGAAACAGCCGCGCCTGGTAGATGCCGCGAGAACGCAGCTCGGTGTCGACACCCAGATCGGCCTCGAAGGTTTCCGGCAGGAAGTACAGGTGGCCGGCGATGCTGCTGGTCTCCTGGGTACGCTCGCCGTCCTTGTCGATCCAGCGGCGCTGGTACTTGCGGTAAGGCACCACCAGCAGCGGGCCACTGAGTTGCTGGTCGAAGCTGGCGCTCTGGGCGATGTCACGCACCACACTGTCACGCAAGGTCTGGCGCTCGTCGATGAGGCCGTTGATCATCAGCAGGGGGATCAGCAATAGCACCATCAGCAGGGCAATCATGCCGAGCTTGAATCCAAGGGTCTTGTTCATAGGGCCTCCTTTGGCAGTGGGCGCAGTGTCTGCGCCTTGCGTGGAGACCTTGGGGAGACTGTGTGGAGATTCGGTGTTTTCAGCTGATACGCCGCACCGGCAGCCACAACCTTACCCGCACACCGCCATCGACGTTATCGACTGCAAGCGAACCGCCATGCAGCTGCATCACCTCGGCTACAAAATTCAGCCCCAGCCCAGTGCTCTTGCGCCCACTCCCCGGCCGCGGCAGCGAGTAAAACCGCTCACTCACCCGCCCAATGGCATACGCCGGTATCGCCTGCCCCTGGTTGAACAGGCTCAACGCCACCCGCCCACCGTCGCGCTCAAGCTCGAACAACAACGCCCCACCGGCCGGGGTAAAGTCCAGCGCATTGTCGAGCAGGTTGGCCAACGCCTGGCGCATCAGAAACGGATCGCACAACAACCGCAAACCGGCCGGCACCCGCTGCCGCACCTGCAGGCCTGCCGCTTCGATGCGTGCCGCATGGGCCAACAGCAATTCGTCGACCAGTGCCGCCAACGCCACCTGCTGTTCATCCTCCAGCGCTTGCATCTGCTCCACGCGGGCGAGGTTGAGCAGGCGTTCGATCATCTGCTGCAGGCGCTCGCTTTCGCGCTCGATGTTGCCGGCAAAGCGCGCCCGCTGTTCGGCCGGCATATCGCCCTGCAGCAGCTCGGAGGCTCCGCGGATGGCCGCCAGTGGGCTTTTCAGTTCGTGGGTCAAGGTGTGCACATAGCGCTCGACGTAGGCCTTGCCTTCCAGCTGCGTGCGCATGCGCTCCACTGCATTGGCCAAGTGCGCCAGCTCACCGCCCTTGTAATGCGGCAGCGCCGCCCGCTCACCTTCGCTGACCGCCTGGGCGTAACGAGCCAGCCTGCGCAGCGAGCGCGCCAGCCACCACGACAGCGCTGCGCCAATCAACAAGCCCAGGCCGATCAAGCCCAGGCCCAACGTGAGCAAACGCTGCTCGGAGCGGTCGATGTAGGGTTGCAGCGAGCTGTTGGGCTTGGCCACGGTAACCACGCCGATGATCTGGCCGTCTTCGATGATCGGCGCGGCCACATGCATCACCGAAGTGCTTTCGTCATCGGCGACACTGCGCGTGGAGCGGGCGCCGTACTCGCCGCGCAGGGTGAGGTAAACGTCATTCCACTTCGAGTAATCCTTGCCCAGGTCCTCACCGCTGGAGTCGAGCAGCACGATGCCTTTGGCGTCGGTCACGTAGATGCGGTGGCTGACCTGGTTCTTCGCCAAGCCCCAGATCTGCGCGCCCGGGCTGCGCGAACCGTAAGCCTTGAGTACTTCGGGCAAGCGGCTTTGCCCGAGGGTGCCGGCCTTGACGGCATCGTGCAGGATCTCCGCCAGCAGGTTGGCGGTGTCGACCAAGGTTTCTTCGGACGATTGGCGCACCACCGGGCGGATCTGTTCGCGCACCGTGTTTAGCAGGAAGTACCCCGCCAGCCCGACGAACAGGAAGTACACCAGGAAGATCCGGATGCCCAGGCGCATCAGGCGTGATCCGGGCTGTAACTGTAGCCGAGGCCGCGGTGGGTCTGTATCGGTTCTGCCTCGCTGGCGACCAGGCGCAGCTTGGCGCGCAGGCTCTTGATGTGGCTATCGATGGTGCGCTCGTAGCCCACGTCAGACGCCACGCCCAGGGCATCGAGCAGTTGCTCGCGGCTGAACACCCGCTGGGGGTGTTCCAGCAGGCACTGCAGCAAACGAAACTCGTGGCGGGTCAGGCTCAGCGGCTGGTTACGGTAGCTGATCTGCATGCGCAGGGTGTCGAGCTGGAACAGCGTTGCCGCCGCGACGGGCTCAACACGTGGTGCCATGCGTTTAAGGATGGCCCGCACCCGTGCCGCCACCTCGCGGGGGCTGAAGGGTTTGACCACGTAGTCGTCGGCGCCGATCTCCAGGCCCACCACCCGGTCGATTTCGCCATCGCGGGCGCTGAGGAACATCACCGGCACCTCGCTGAAGCGGCGCAGTTGGCGGCATGTTTCGAAACCACTGATATCGGGCAGGCCGATGTCGAGGATGATCAGGTCGGCCGGGCGCTGGCGCTGCTGGTCGAGGGCGGCGCTGCCCAGGGTCACCCACTCGGTGCTGTGGCCGTCGGCCTGCAGGGCGTAGACCAGAGTGTCGGCGATGGCGGCTTCGTCTTCGACGATGAGGATATGGGGCATGGTGTCCGGCCTGGCTGGGGGCGTAGCTGGACATTGTAGGAGCAGCCTTGTGCTGCGAAAAGGCCGGTATCGTCAGCACATTTGCTGCGTCTGGCATGGACTCTTCGCAGCACAAGGCTGCTCCTACACGGAGGAACGGGTGAAATTTTGGTCAGCAGTCCGGCTTGCCGGCGGTGAACTTCTTGGCCGGGTTGACCGCTGCCTTGAACTCACGCAACGCCTTGGAGCCAATCAACAGCGGGTAGTTGAAACTGCTGCGGTCCACCAGGTTCACTTCAACCGTGCGCTTCACATCACCCAGGCACAGCTCCAGGTCGACCACCGGGCGCTTGGAGATTTCCGGCGCATCGCCCTCTTCCTCTTCGTCGGCACGGCCCTTGATCTTGCTGATGCGCGAGACCTTGTGCTCGTAGACCTTGCCGTCGGACTCTTTGGTCGCCAGGCGGAAGCGTACCCACTCATCGCCATCGCGGGTGAACAGCTCGATGTCCTTGGCCGACAGCGATGCGGTGAAGGCACCGGTGTCCATCTTGGCCTTCAAGGTCTCGCCAATCTCCGGCAGGGCGATGTTTTCGTAACGGCCATAAATCGTCGGCTCGGCGGCCATGACCGGCAAGGCGAACAGTGACAACAGGGCAAGCAGTGATTTCACGGGTTACGCTTCCTTGAGTGCAGACAGTGCTTAGACTGCATGAGTTGAATAGGTTCGTCTGTACACGGTAATCAACACAATGTGAAACATTTGTCCTCGCCGCTGGGCATTGGGCATTTGGCGTAGGCCGCATCGCTGCTTATCATTGCCGGCTGTTTTTATCTCACTACAAGAGTTCCTTTATGCGTCGCCTGCTGACCGGCATTCTCACAACCCTCCTGCTGCTGCTCAACACCGTGGTGTTGATCTGCCCGCTGCTGGTCTTTGCCCTGCTCAAGCTGGTGCTGCCGGGCCGTGGCCGTGACTATGCCTCTGCGGCGGTGATGTGGGTCGCCGAAACCTGGTCAGAGATCGACAAGGCGATTTTCGCCCTGTGCATCCCCACCCAGTGGGATATCCGCGGCGTTGACCGCCTGCGCAAGGACACCTCGTACCTGGCCGTGAGCAATCACCAGACCTGGGTCGACATCCCCGCGCTGATCGAAAGCCTCAACCGCCGCACGCCGTTCTTCAAGTTCTTCCTCAAGAAGGAGCTGATTTGGGTGCCACTGCTGGGCCTGGCCTGGTGGGGGCTGGATTACCCGTTCATGAAGCGCTACAGCAAGGCGTTTCTGGACAAGCACCCCGAGCTCAAGGGCAAGGACCTGGAAATCACCAAGGCCGCCTGCGAGCTGTTCAAGCGTCAGCCGGTGACGGTGGTCAATTATCTTGAAGGCACCCGCTTCACCGAGGCCAAGCACCGCGAACAGCAATCGCCCTATCGCTATCTGCTCAAGCCAAAGGCAGGCGGCGTGGCATTCGTGCTGGCAGCGCTGGGCGAGCAACTGGACGCACTGCTGGACGTGACCATCGTCTATCCCGGCAACCAGGCGCCGGGGTTCTGGGCCTTGCTCAATGGCAGCATCAGCCGGGTGATTATCGACATTCAGGTGCGTGAACTGGAGCCGGCTCTGTGGGATGGGGATTACGAGAATGATCCTGAGTTCCGGCAGACCGTACAGGCCTGGGTGAACCAGCTGTGGCTCGAAAAGGACCAGCGGATTGAGTTGTTGCGGGCAGAAATGAACTGAGATTTCCATGGCCTGTATCGGCCTCTTCGCGGGTGAACCCGCTCCCACAGGGATTGAACAGGCCTTGAGCTTTGCGCAGTACCTGTAGGAGCGGGTTCACCCGCGAAGAGGCCAACACAGGCGCAGCAAAGCCTCAATTAAAACCAGGACTAATAATTAGAATAAGTAATACTTTTTTGTCATCGCCCACCTAAGTGGATAAAAATCGACCAAAGCACAACTACAAAAATGCCTGGATCGATCGATGGCCAACCAATCTAGCTCCGCCCCGCCCCAGCTTCGCCGTGTCCTGGGCCTGCCCGCCCTGGTCTTCTTCGGCCTGGTGTACATGGTCCCGCTGACCATCTTCACCACCTACGGCATCGTCACCGAACTCACCGGTGGCCGCACCGCTGGCGCCTACCTGGTTACGCTGGTGGCCATGCTGTTCACCGCCGCGTCCTACAGTTTCATGGTCAAACGCTTCCCGGTTGCGGGCTCGGCGTACTCCTACACCAACATGGCCTTCGGCCAGAACGTTGGTTTCCTGGCCGGTTGGTCGCTGCTGCTCGATTACTTGTTCCTGCCGATGATCAACTACCTGCTGATCGGCCTGTTCCTCAACATCGCCTTCCCGGCTGTGCCCGCCTGGGCCTTCGTGCTCGCCTCCATCGCCCTGGTGACCGTGCTCAACGTGGTCGGCATCAACTCGGTGGCTAAAACCAGCAACCTGATCGTCGGTGCGCAGATCGTGTTTATCGGGGTATTCGTGGCCTTGTCCTGCCAGACCCTGGCCGGCCAACCGCTAGACCTGCTCTCGCCGCTGATGGGTGACGGCACACAACCTGGCTTCGGCCCGCTGATGGCGGGCGCCGCAGTACTGTGCCTGTCGTTCCTCGGCTTCGATGCCGTCTCCACCCTGGCCGAAGAATGCCGCGATGCCCGCCGCGACGTGCCACGGGCGATCATCCTCACCACGCTCTTCGCAGGCGTACTGTTCACCGCGCTGGCCTACGTCAGCCAGCTGGTGCTGCCGGGCAGCACCTTTGCAAACGCCGATGCGGCGGCCAATGAAGTAATGTTCAAGGCAGGCGGGCAATTCCTCGCCAACTTCTTTACCGCCGCCTTCGTCGCCGGCAGCCTGGGTTCGGCACTGGCCTCGCAGGCAGCGGTGTCGCGCATCCTGTTCACCATGGGGCGCGACAATGTGCTGCCGCAGCGCACGTTCGGTTACCTGTCGCCGCGTTTTGGCACGCCGGTGTTCGCCATTTTGCTGGTGTCGGCGTTTTCGCTGTTGGCGCTGGTGATCGACCTGTCCACCCTCGCCTCGCTGATCAGCTTTGGCGCACTGGTAGCGTTCTCGGCGGTGAACCTGGCGGTGGTGAAGACGCACCTGATGGATGACGGGGCCCAGCGTAACCTCAAGGGGCTGCTGTGCTATGGCCTGGTGCCGTTGGTGGGGTTGGCGCTGACGTTATGGCTGTGGACCAGCCTCTCGGCGCTGACCTTGGTGATTGGCCTGTGCTGGTTTGCCTTCGGACTGGCGTACCTGGCGTTACTGACGGCCGGCTTCCGCCGCCCTGTGCAACTTGTAACTTTCTCAGAAGCGAGCTGATTAACCATGGCCATGGACGGCCCTACCTAGAATTTCGTTACTAAATTACCTAGTTTTTTTGCTAGTAGTACGAAAAATGGCACTGCCTCATGCTAAGGATTCGCCAACATGAGACGGCAGCCATGAGAACCGCTAAACCGCACAACATATTTCCATCACCTGCAGGTAGTTATTCAAGCTATACACCCTATGGCTATCGAGCAGCCGTTAACGCTGGCTCGCGGATCGCTTATGCAGGCGAATGGCTAGAGCTACTGCTTGACGGATACTTTCTGGGAAATGGTTATCGGGTCTACAGCACTGTGCTCATGAGATTTATATCACCAGACAGCTTTAGCCCATTTGACAAAGGAGGCCTCGGCTCATATTGCTACTGCGGCGACGACCCGATCAACAACGTTGACCCTAGCGGGCATATGTTTAGCCGAGGAAAAGAAACTCAAATGAATTACACACCTGTTGCTGCCAACGCCAAAACCCCGACGTTGAGCACGCACAGAAAACCCACGACCAAACCTATTCCAAAAGACATGACAAGAACACTTGTAGAAAAACGAGAACTAAAAATTGCAAACTTGGGGAAAATAAGACATGAAATACAAGAAGCCATGAGCGTCGGAAATATTGAACTAGCCGGAGAATTAGATAAAGCTTATGACGTGCAGTCCGAAGCTATAAAAGCGAGCGACGACGCTCTTAACAAGCTCTACACACCCGAACAAACTCCGAGCAAGACGCTTGGCCCTCAAATCCAACAGCCAGCTAACATCACTAAAAATGTGAGACAAGGCGAGAGTTGAAAACTCATCAGTTATACATCAGAGGCAGCTTAGACCTACTGCCTCTTTATCTACTAATCTATTCGACGTCAATCAAACAGACGGCGGGGTTACGGTCGGCGTAGTCCACAAACTCCCCAGATTCTGCAGCAACGACCCGGCAATCCCCTGCTGCCCCAGGTACTGCAGAATCAACGGCGCAAACTGCCCGATCATCCCGGTATCCATGCCCAGCGCCTTGAACGCGCTGTCCAGGTCACTGCGGTTCTCCACGTTGTTGCCCAGCGCATTGTTCAACGCCGACTGGCTTTCGCTGTTCTTGCCCAGCAGCTCACCCAGCCCGCTCAACCCGCCCAACGCATTGGCACCGGACAGCAAGTCCAGCCCAGGCACAGCTTTGGTCAGCTGACCGTAGTCGTCGGAACTCAGGTTATTGCGCGCCAAACCCAGCATCGCCCCCGCCCCGCCCACGGCCTGTTCCGGGGTGATCTTGAGTTCACTACCCAAGGTATTGAGCAAATTGGCCTGCGCCTCGGGCGCCTGGACCTGGCCCTGTTGTTTTTGGTTCTGCATGGCCGACACGGCATTGGCGGCATCGCTGAGGTTGAAGGCGAACACCGGGCTTGCGGCCAGGGTCATCAGGGTTGCCAGGGTTGCCAGGGTTGCCAGGGTGAATGCTTTCATCGGGAGGGACCTCGTGGGCCGGGATGGCCTGGGAAACGAGGCATTCGACTGGAGGATTGGTGGTTTGTTCCAGGCCGCGTATCGGGGTATGTCGCGTACCCTCTGTGTGCGGGCTTGCCCGCGAAGGGCCGCGCAGCGGCCCCGCTAACTGACAGGCCCAACCCTCACTGTCAATCCGCACCCTCTCATTCCGGGACCGTACACCTAGCTCCCAGCCTGGTGGTGATCGCTCGACCCAAGCACCTATCATTTTTGCTAGTTGTTAAACCAATAACGCATAGCTACATTTATCAAAGCATTACATTTCTCACAAATTATTATGGATGTACCATGAAACGCGAAGGCACTGTCCATTACTTCTACCAAAGCGGCAAGCTCTCCAGCGTACAGCAAGGTGGCCAAATATTCAGGAGCATACAAACTCCTGACATTCCACTTGCACAACGAAATACCGATACACTATTGGGTACTGGACTGTTGGCAGTAGAAAATGGCGGTTCGGTGCTCAGGTTGCATGCCCCCCCAAAAACAGAAGTCCATGCATTCACTGCTTACGGTTACGATCCAACTCTCCCCTCGTCAAGCACTGTCTTAGGTTTTAATGCAGAACGGCTCGACACAGGGTCTGAAAGCTATGTACTGGGCAATGGCTATCGGGTGTTTAGTCCCATACTGATGCGATTTTTATCTCCTGATTCGCTAAGCCCCTTCGATGACGGAGGCATTAACGCATATACCTATTGCGCCGGAGACCCCATTAATCACTTAGACCCCTCAGGTCATGCCCCCCCAGGAAAAAAATACGATTCGGCAGGCACTACCACCCGCAAACCTTTGCCGTCAGAAAGCCCTATGACGCTTAAGCTAAAAGAATTAAAACAAGAACGCGCCAAGCTGAATCCGCAGGAAACTCTCCTGAGAGAAAATCAAAACAAGGTTTTGAATTATTTATACCACAAGCCAGGCAAGCTTAAAAAATTGGATGAGCATTTACAAAACGCCCGATTTAAAAATGAAATAGCAGCGCGCGGTCACTCGAACTCTGACGCTGCGTTCAAGCAAATCGTCGACGCACAAAAAGCTGAAAGCGCTGTAAAAAACTTTTACAACGTAAATCCAGGAGTTCAGAACATGTACGAACTCAATAATGCCAACATAAAACTTGATCAAAAAATTTCATCTCTAGATAGAAAAATAAATAGCTTGGAGTATGAAATTTCTGTCATCAGAGATGAGTAACACATAGATTTGGCGATGCTAATGCCGAGCTGGGGATGATGCGCTGAGTCATGGGTTGGCAGGGCTGGCCGCTTCGCGGGCAAACCCCACAGGTTATGAGGCAGTTCTGGGGAAGCTGTAAAACTGTTATTTCTGCCAGTATCGAAATTCTTGCAGCTGTTCAAAATGGGCTTCAGGCACTCCTTATACATCCAGAGCAGCAGAGACCTGAATCATGAGCAAAGCATCGAACCGTTCGCTTTTCTTCTACCAGGGCGACAAGCTGATCACCGTCAAACGAGGCGAACAACTCCACGCCATCTTCCGCAATGCGGATATGCCCCTGGCCGAGGTGCAGACGGGCGAAATGTCTGGCGGGGGGGTACTCGCAACCGATGACAAGGGGTCCGTGTTCAGCGTTCAAGTTGCAGATGGCCTGGAAGGCCATAATTTCTCAGCCTACGGCCACGATCCGACCTTGCCCTCGATGCGAACAACGACTGGCTTTAATGGCGAAGCTTACGAGCCAGATTCGGCCAGTTACCTGCTGGGCCTTGGATTGCGCAGCTACTCTCCTCGTCTTAGACGTTTTTGTGCTGCAGACAACTGGAGCCCATTCGGAAAAGGTGGCTTGAATGCTTATTGCTACTGTGGGGGTGACCCCATCAACTTTGTCGACCCAAGTGGACATATGAGGCGACATATGGAGCAGGTTGTTATAGGAAATGGCCAAAGATACAAAGTCAACGAGAATATGGCCGTTGCTATTGGTCCAAAACCCACAGCGCAACCGAGGCCCACACCACCACCCGCTTCCCAACATAATCATGTGCAAGGCCATTACTATAGCTTGCCCCACATTGCTTCTCGGCCACCTGCTGAACCGCAACTTGCCGTCCTGACCACGACCAGGCGAAATTCATCTCCTGCAACACTCAACACGCCTATAGCATCGCCAGTGCTATCAGTCGATAGCACCCCTTCAGTCTCACGCAGCCCCAGCGCTGACTCGCTGCCCCAACTTCCGTACCACGTCAGGAGCTGGGGTGCGGCACAGAACAGTCCGTTCAGTTCAATGGCTAGCCAAATTAGGCAACCCACTGACGAGTTTCCAAGTGCGCCGTCACATCGCCATGAATGAATAGCATGTGTGTGTCTAGAAAAAAGCCCCTCATTCGAGGGGCTTTTATCTCAACTTAAATTACGCCGCGCCCCACATCTTGTGCGGGTCGATCACAAACTTCTTCGGCACACCCGCATCAAACTCGCCATACCCTTCCGGCGCCTGGTCGAGGTTGATCACCTGCACACCAACCACCTCAGCAATGTTGATACGGTCCCACATGATCGCCTGCATCAGCTGGCGGTTGTACTTCATGGTCGGGGTCTGGCCGGTGTGGAAGCTGTGCGATTTTGCCCACCCCAGGCCAAAGCGGATGCTCAGGGCGCCGATCTTGGCAGCGGCATCGGAGGCGCCCGGGTCTTCAGTCACGTACAGGCCCGGGATACCGATGCTGCCGGCAACGCGGGTAACCTGCATCAGCGAGTTCAGCACGGTGGCCGGGGCTTCATGCTTGGCACCCTCGTGGCCATGGCCGCGGGCCTCGAAACCAACGGCATCGACGGCGCAGTCCACTTCCGGCTCACCGAGAATGTCGATGATCTGCTCGTGCAGCGGGGTGTCCTTGGACAGGTCGACCACTTCGAAGCCCTGCGACTTGGCGTGCGCCAAGCGGGCCTGGTTGAGGTCACCGACGATTACGCAGGCAGCGCCCAGCAGGCGTGCCGAGGCAGCAGCGGCCAGGCCAACCGGGCCGGCGCCCGCGACGTAAACGGTGCTGCCTGGGCCTACGCCCGCCGTCACGGCGCCGTGGTAGCCGGTGGGCAGAATGTCGGACAGGCAGGTCAGGTCACGGATTTTTTCCATGGCCTTGTCGCGATCCGGCAGTTTCAGCAGGTTGAAGTCAGCGTACGGCACCAGCACGTACTCGGCCTGGCCACCGGTCCAGTCGCCCATGTCGACGTAGCCGTAGGCACCGCCGGCGCGGGCCGGGTTTACAGTGAGGCAGACGCCGGTGTGCATTTCTTTGCAGGAGCGGCAGCGGCCGCAGGCGACGTTGAACGGTACCGACACCAGGTCGCCTTTTTTCAGGCGTTCGACATCACGCCCCAACTCGACGATTTCACCGGTGATTTCGTGGCCCAGAACCAGGCCGACCTGGGCAGTGGTACGGCCGCGGACCATGTGCTGGTCGGAGCCGCAGATGTTGGTGGAGACCACCTTGAGAATCACGCCGTGTTCAATCTTCTTGCCGCGCGGGTCCTGCATTTTCGGGTAGTCGATCTTCTGCACCTCGACCTTGCCGGCGCCGAGATACACCACTCCACGATTGCCAGACATGCTCTTACCTCGCTTGATTTTTATTTATGCAGCGTTGGTTGAAGCGCCGCCATCCATGGGCGGCATGTGTTACTGGGATGAGGGGAATTGTGGGCCTGATGGGGCGAGTTGCGCTGACTGAAAACGACAGGGGGATGCCTTTTTACGGCAGGGGATAATGTGTTGGGCCATTCGCGGGTAAACCCGCTCCCACAGGTACAGCGCCGCATTCGAAAGCGGCGGTGCACCTGTAGGAGCAACTGTCTTTGAGGATTTTTTTGAAGTTGGCCCCCGCTAGGCATAGCTTCGCCAGCGATACCACGTAGCGGTGTCGCTGGCGAAGCCCGCGTTTAGTAGATCAATCCTCGATTGCT